>JBILOR010000099.1:0-4716 GCA_044374325.1 Candidatus Planktophila sp. | reverse complement strand
CTAAGTTCGACCGTCCTATCTTCTTATTCCCTAGTGATTTCGCTGTTGGTCGCTTTGATCCAGTAAAGATTGTCCTTCGAGCTAATCAACTAGGCACATCGGGCGTCGAAATTGAAAATGAGTTACTGAAAGCAAATATCAGAGTAGAAATGGCCGACCGTGACACCGTGGTTTTCTTAGCTACCTTGGCTGATGATGCGGAAAGTTTTGCTGAGTTGAGTAAAGCGTTGCTACCAATTTTGCAGAAACTAGTAAATACGCCTCGAGAATCAGCAACTGCCTTGAGTTGGTCAGTAGTTCCGCAATTTGGTCTTTCAATGCGCGCTGCTTACTTCGCAGATACCGAAATGCTAGCTGCCTCGAGTGCCGAAGGTCGCATCTCGGCAGATTTGATTGCGCCGTATCCGCCGGGTGTTGCAGTAGTTGCTCCAGGCGAAGTGTTAACCAAAGAAATTTTATCTGGCTTGGCTGCTAACAAGGCAGCTGGAGTGCGAATTGCTTATGCGACTGACCCAACACTGAAAAGTTATCGGGTAGTTAAATCAAGTTAACTGATTTCAGAAGTAAGTGATAAAAAGTCATATCAGCCCAAGAAAACCAAGCTCTGGTGAAAATACTTGGGTCATCTTTTCCAACCGATTCATGCATTTGTTTAGTTCCTGCATGGCTATTTTCCAAGTACTGCAGACAGGTTTCAATTTCAGCTGCTGAAGTACTGGTAATTCCCTGCATCGCTATTCCTAGCGGCCAGACTTGTTGCGCGGGCGTGTGCTGCGAACCTAACCCGGTCAATACCTGCCCACGATAGAAATATGGATTCTTCTCACTAAGGACAAAGCTGCGAGTATTCAAGTAAATAGCATCAGATTCGCTACAAACGCCTAAGTACGGAAGAGATAACAGGCTGGGTATATTCGCATCATCTTGTAACAAGTAATTACCCAACCCATCACATTCATAAGCAAATATCTGCTTACCCTCAAATTCGACAAGGCCATATTTTTCTATGCCTGCCTTTATCTCATTGCTTATCTTTAGCGCCCGCTCTTTACTTGCTTCATCAGGAAATACTTCATCTGGCAGCTCAGCTAACTGCGCTAACACATTTGCCATATGAGCATTAGCCGGAATTAAATAACCGAACTTGCAGGCATCATCACTTGGCCTAAACCCACTCCAGACCATCCCCGTATAAGCAACGGGTGAGCCATAACCATCATGACTTAAGAAATCATAATCACGCACGTCTTCACGTATAAAACGAAATGTCCCCGGATCATGGTTCTGCTCTCGTTCCAATAAATCTAAAATTACTACTGCTGCCCTGGTAAATCGTTCTGTGAAGTGATCAGTGACGCCACTTTCAAGATAGAGCCTTATTGCTAGATCTAAGACAGCTGCCAATGAATCTAATTCAAATTTACGTTCAAATACCCAGGGGCTTTGATCTGGAAAATCTTTATGCCAACAATTTCCATCAGGTGCCGGATTAAATGCATTGGCGTAAGGATCGATAAGTACATATTCAATTTGACGCTTTGAAACATCAGCAATTAATTGTGCTACTTCTGGATCACGAGCAGATGTAAGCAGCGGTCTTACTTGCCAAGTCGAATCTCGTAACCACATGGCAGGGATATCTCCGGTTATTACAAAGATTGATCCATCAGCAGCTCTTGTTAAAGTGTTAGAAAAAAGACGTTGAATTGCGCCTTTAGCTAATTCAAACCTGGCCTCAGGTACCTTGCCTTCGAGAATCTGTAGCGATTTTGTTATCGCAATAGGTATTTGCAGACCTGTTACATGCATGCTCGAATGGTAGTTTATTTGAATGAGCGAAGTAATTGGACATGCGAATGTCCGTTCAGCAGCAAGAGACACGGAAAAATATTCGTCAGATTTACAAGGTGATCGTGATGTGCGGACCTATCGTCAAATTCCACTTGAGGTTGACCCACCTAGACATCATTTATTCCGCACAGCGCTAAGCCCGCTTTTCGTAAAACCTCGAATCGAAAAAATGATTCCCGAATTTGAATCGATCGCAAAAGAATTAATTGGCGAATTTGTTCAAAAGGGTGGCGGGGACTTTGTCTCGCAGGTGGCTCTACCAATGGTTGGGCACTGTTTAGGTGTTATTTATAACCGACCACAAGATGTATCCGAATGGCTCTCTTGGGGCTCTGATGTCTGGATTAGTACACCAACTGGCCGCAGTGGTGAGCACTTAGACAGGTACTTAAAAGCAGTCTTTGATGAAGCTGGAAATTCTGATGAAGAGAATGCTTGGACATTTATCGCTCGGTTAGAACTAGAAGGTGGGCCAATTTCACGAACTGAGATGTATGGAATCGCGAACGTACTCTTGGCTGGTGGCCGAGACACCGTTGTTAAGTTAATGACCGGAATGATTTGGCATTTGGCGACTGCAACCGAAGATCGTGAATTCTTAAAAAGTAATCCAGATAAGTTAGGTAAAGCAATTCACGAGGTTTTGCGCTTCTTATCTCCGCTACCGCGCATGGAACGCGTTCCGGCAGCTGTTCTTGCGTTGCCCGAGGAGTTGCGCGATCCCAAGGATTACGATCACTTAAGTTTTGTTTCTGGCAATTTTGACGAAACTGTTTTCAGCGAGCCAGATAAAATTGATATCCATCGTGAGCGAAACCCACATTTAGCTTTCGGCTTTGGCCCACATACTTGTATTGGAAATCATGTTGCTGAAGTAGAAACGGCAGCACTGGTATCAACTTTCTTGCGTGAAGTTAACGATTGGAAGATTTTGCCTGAGTCAGAAATTTCCTTCGATACTATAGGCAAGTATCAATACCCCGGTCGTTTCCACTCACTTCAAATTAATTGTAAATAGTTCCTAAAGACCGGAGTAGGTGTGCTTTCCGGTTCCCCAGACATTTACGTAAACGTAATTGAATAAGAATGTTGATCCAGCTAACAGACATAGCCAAGCTGCGCGGCGACCGCGCCAACCCACAGTTACGCGGGCATGTAGATAAGCGGCATAAGCAACCCAGGTAATAAAGGCCCAAGTCTCCTTTGGATCCCAGCCCCAGTAACGACCCCAGGCACTTTCGGCCCAAATAGCACCTGCAATAACCGAGAAAGTCCAGAGTGGGAAAACAAATGCAACTAAGCGATATGAAAGCTGATCAAGAACTTCAAGAGTCGGAAGACGCTCTGCCCAAGCTTTACGTGGCCCTTTGCTCTCCATGTTGTCTAAGTACAAATAAGAAGCTGAAATTACATTAGCGAGAAGAAATACGCCGCCTGAGATGATCGCAGTTGAAACGTGAATTACTAGCCAAGTTGATTTCAGAGCCGGAACTAGTGGAGCGCTTGGGACGTACAACAAAGTAATTGCAGTGCCAAGCGTTAAAAGAGCCGAAATCGAAACTAAAACACCCAACCATCGCAGATCATACTTACGCAAAGCTGCGAGATAGGCGCCAGTAAATGCCAGCGCACCAGTAATTGAGAATTCGTACATATTGCCCCACGGAACTCGACCAGCTGATATTCCACGAGTGACTACTCCGACCAACAGAAAAATGAAACCAAGAATCATCATGGCAGTTGCAATACGCATTGCCTTCTGGGTGCGAGAATTATCAAAAGTTTTTTTGACTAGATTTCCTTCGGTTTCAGAAGCTGCCGTAGGAGTGCGAACTGCCCAAGCTGTTTCAAATGCATGGCCGAAAAATGCAAGGGTGAAGAGAGCCATTGCGGAATAGATTGCGTAGTTTGAAAAATACGCCCAATCTTGTGCTGACATTTAGTTCCCTTTCAACTTCGCGACAAACTCTGACAACTCAATTTCCAAACCAGGTGCGCTGTTCTTTGCTAGGCCGGCAACTTGAACTTCTCCGCCGGAAACGCGAATCCAAATTCGTCGACGCCGAGTAAAGAGCGAGGCTAGCAATCCAAGGATCGCAACTATGCCACCGATCAAAGAATAACTCTTACCAGGATCACTCACTATTTGAAGGTTTACCCAAGGAACCACTTTCTCAAAAGTAATTGTTCCTTCGCTAAATTTCAGAAACTCCCCAGGTTTCAAGGAGTCCAGCGCGATTTGTTTCATATTAGAGGTATCTATTCGATAAACCGATTGTGGAACTCCACTATCTAAACCTAAATCACCTTGCCAGATCGAGAAGAGCAACTTGGGATCTAACAGTTCTGGAAATACTGAAATAGCGCTCTTATCTGAGCCTCGGGCATAAGTTGGAAGAAATGTTGAAACAAATCCTAATTGCGGATCTCCATCAGGAACTTTAATCGAGCCGATAGATCGTAGATTGCCATCTTGTGGCAAGAATGGCACCGGGCCTTGAAAAGTTACATTTCCGATTTTATCTCGCACGGTAACTATGGGTGAGTAACCATTAGCTTGCAAATAAACTCTAGTGCTGCCAAAAGTTAGCGGGCTATTTACTTTTACTACTTGTTGTTTAGGAATTGCACCTGGTTCGGCAACTGTCGTCACGTAAAGCGTATAATCCTCAGGAGCACTTGTTAACGTATTGTACTCAGCAACAAACTTATCAACTTTGATCGTAAATGGCGGCAAAGAGTTCTCGCCAGTAATCTGACCATAACTAATTGTGTCGTAAGAAGTTGCGTTGTTAACAAAGCGTTCGCCTTCGCTCAAAATTGCGCTTCCGCGAACTCCGAAAAGACCACCGATCAAAACACCAA
>JBILOR010000098.1:0-4791 GCA_044374325.1 Candidatus Planktophila sp. | reverse complement strand
ATAGATCGGTAAAAACTTGCCAGCGAATTGCGCAACAGCATCATCAACATCGCTGCCATCGGCAACCATCTCGTAATCCGGGTGGGTTAATTGCCGCTTGCCATTGAAAACACCAATCTTGCCGGCAAACAAACCTTGCCGTCCTGGCTTTAATTCTTTCTCGCGCCAAGCTTGATTAAAGAAAGTTAACGAGAGTTTTGCACTTCCATCGGTGACTATTACTTCAAGAATTCCGCCTTTACGCCCCCGCATGGGCCGATTGCTCGCCGATAGAACTTCAGCCAAGATGGTTACTTCATCGCCCGCGTTTAATAGTGCGATGTCAGTAAGTTCGCCGCGCACCACATAGCGACGCGGATAATGCCGCAAGAGATCATCGATACTTACGATTCCAAAATTATCGGTCAGGACTTTAGCGGTGCGATCTCCGATCACATCGCGCGCTTTATTCTCTAGTCCAGCCACGGACGTATTCTCTCGTGAAAGCTATAAATTCGCGCTGCTTAAAGCCTTCATTTCGATAGTGGCGTCATGTTCGTGCCACCCAGAGTGGGTAATCACAATCAGTACCCGATCACTTAGGTGTGCGCGTATTGAACTTTCAATGCGGTGAGCTAGTTCCAGATCTAAGTGTTCTGTTGGTTCATCAAGGATCACAACTTCGGCGCCGCTTAACAGTGCTCGCGCAACTGAAAGTCGCTTGGCTTCGCCGCCCGAAAAAGATCGACCGAATTCACCAATTTGCGTATCTAAGCCATTGGGTAGTTCGCCGATTAAATCAGTGAGTTCAACCATTGCCAAAACTTTATACAATTCGTCATCGCTGCAATCTGGGTTCGCGATCAATAGATTCTCTCGAACAGTTGTGTTGAAAATATGAGAGCGCTGCACCGTGCCGACTATGTGACCCGTAAGTTCTCTCAGATTATCAAGCTCAGTGCCATTAGCAATTAAGTTGCCGCGGACAGGCAAGAGCCCCAATAGCCCCATCGCCAAGGTCGACTTACCGCTGCCACTGCGGCCACGGATCACCAAGAGTTCACCACGTTTCACTTTGAAGGAAACTGGCTTCATGAATTCTTTACCCCAGGCGACCTGTAAGTCTTCAGCCACCAGTTCAGTAATCACCGAAATTTTCTCTACTCGTTCTGGTTCCGTTGAGGTATTACTTGCTAAGGCACTTACTGATGCCGCAGAGGCCGTTAATTTTCCAGCAGCGAATAAGTTTGGATACCAAGCGGTTACGGCTTCGAAGAGGACTAAGGGCAGGAAGATCAACATCGCAACCTGAACTGCAGGGATATATTCATTCTGACGCAAGTTAAAGGCCAGAATAACTAGCGCCACCAAAGTTGATCCGATGGTTACGGAAGTTAAGTAGCTTAAGCGACCACTCTTGGCAATTAGTTTCTGCTCAGTCTCTGAAATCTCCTTGGCTAGGTCTGCAGAGTGCTGCTGGATTTCGGCTAAGTATCCGTAGATCTGAGCCTCGGTAATTCCATAGGTGCTTACCTCAATCGCGCGAGTGTATTCATTCTCTAACTGTTCAATCTCTGCCGCTGACCTTTGGCAATTTCGCAAAATCAATTTTGGATAGATCAAGAGAGTTAGCAAAAGAGCTGGCCCGGTGATTAGGATTGAAGTAAAATTCACCCATAACCCAAGTAACGCACCAGTTATTAGTGCGATTACTGCTGCGACTCGAGGTAGAACAACGCGAAGTTGATACTCCTGTGCGCGTTCAACATCATCAACTAAGGTTTTAACTGCTGAAGCAGATGTAAATTCCTGGATGAACTTAATTGAGGAACTAGTTATCTTGCGATAGAGCGAAGTTCTGATGGCGGTTAATCGATCAAAGACTGCCTTGTGGCTAACTACCCGCTCGGCATATCGCGCTGCTGATCTCGAGATACCGAAGAAGCGAACCCCAACTATTGCAACCGTAAGTGTCATGATCGGCGGATGCTGCGCTGCCATTGTTATCAACCAGCCGCTAGAAATAGTTAACCCGATACCGCCAATAAATGCGTACGCACTGAGCAAAAATGAAGCGAAAATCATTTAGATAGCACCGCCCCGAAAGATGTAGTTCGATCAGTAGCTCCAATTATCGATAGATCATGTGTAATACAGATTACGAGGGCACCTGATTGCGCATATCTTCGCAGCTGCGCCATAACAACGTCGCCACTGATCGCATCTAGATCCGCTGTTGGTTCGTCGCAAACCAGAACCCGCGGATTGCTGGCTAAGGAACGTGCCAACGCAATCTTTCTTATTTGCCCACCGGAAACTGAGTTAGCGCCTTCGGCAACACCGCCGATAATTGAATCCAAACCATCAGGCAGATCCGCTATTTCTAACAGAACGTTCTTTAGATATGAATTGATCTGTACATCCGTAATGCTGCTATCTACCAATTGAAACTGGCGACGGACCGAACCGGGCGCTAATTGTGGGTTCTGTGGGACCCAACCGATTACACCTTGCCATGCTTTACGAAGTGCGGGTGTTATTAACGTTTGCTCTGAACCGACGCTAAGTTCTGCGGTGAAACTGGCGCCGATGAGATTAAGCGCAAAGGTACTTTTTCCGATTCCAGATTCACCAACGATAAAAAAGAGTTCACCACTATTAACCGTGTTAGCAGGTAAGTAATTTTTAGCACGGCCAGGAATTTCAATCGACCAGTCTTGCCAAGAGACTCTTGAAACTGATGCAAAATTTGCCTCAACCTGATCTACCTGGACTGAGGATTGTGACTGCAGTTCTCGTATCTCAGCAAGGGTTTGTGAACCATCGGCAGATGCATGAAATAGCGATGCTGCATTTCGAAGTGGGAAATAGACCTCGGGAGCTAGAATCAAAACACTTAGCGATGCCAGGAAAGTCATGTGGTCATCGACTAACCGTAATCCGATAGAAACAGCAATCACCGCAACCGAAATCGTGGCAGCTAATTCAAGTGCTAGCGCCGATAAGAAAGAGATTCGCAATACTTTCATCGTCTCGGCGGTGTACTTATCCCCCATGGCGCTAATTCGGTCGCTCTGACTTTTAGTGCGTCCAAAAATCTTTAAAGTAACGAATCCACGCAATGAGTCTTCAAAGTATTTAGAAAGGGTTCCGAGTGATTGCCATTTCTTCTGCACTGAATCAGCGGTGTATTTCCCGATTAACGCACCAAAGATAGGAATCAAGGGCAGAGTAAGAAGGCAGATAACAGCAGATAGCGGATCGAGAAAGAAGATGGTGGTAATTATGATCATCGGCGTAGCTGCAGATACAAACAATTGTGGCAAGAATCGACCAAGGTAAATGTCTAGATGATTTAGACCCTTTACCAATAATGCGCTCAAATATGCTGGCGAAGTGCTTTGGTAATTAGGCAGCGAAATAGTTACTGATTTGCGAACTTCGCTCTTAATTTGCGAGGCGGTCTTGCTGCACCAGTATTCGTAAATTGGGTTAAAGGAAACGCGCAAAAACCAGATAACCGCTAATTCCATAATAAATTTTGGGGTATCTGGATCTAACTCGATTGCGCTAACGATTACTTTGGCTAATAAGAGTGCACTCACAACAATTAGCGCCGACCAGGTTATGGCGGCGCTAATAGCGACGAAGATAAGTCTGCGACTGCTACTCCATTGAAGCAACAGCCGCAGATCAGCAGATTTCATTGATACAGAGAGTGGCTTACTTGATCTAGAACACCACGTTCTGGATTAACGATCTGAGATGCACTTACCCGCTTACGGAAGACCCAATAAGTCCAGCCTTGATAGACCAGCACGATTGGAGTCATGACTACGGCAACGAAAGTCATAACTTTTAAGGTGTAATCAGTACTTGATGCATTTGTAATCGTTAGGTCAAATTGAGCGCCCAGTGAACTTGGCATGACTCTTGGATATAGCGCAGTAAATAGCGTGGTCACAAAAGTCAGAATAGTTAACGCTGAGAAAATAAAAGCCCAGCCCTCGCGACGGATGAAGTTCATTGCCATTCCAGTCACCCAGAAGAGAGCAACTGCAACTGATAGCGCCAAGACAACTGGTTTGATCTCTGGCAAAGAAAGATTTGTCCAGAGCAAGAATGAGACTGCAGCAACAGCTGCAACTAAGCCGGATAACTTAGCTATAACTTGTGCACGATCTCGAATACTGCCAGCAGTCTTAAGGGAGAGAAATACAGCGCCATGAGTAATGAACACTGTCAGAGTTACTACCCCGCCTAGCAATGCATAGGGGTTTAGTAGATTGAAGAAGCCACCGGTGTACTCAATTGAGCCACTAGCTGCTCTCTCAAGTGGCACGCCTCGCACGATGTTTGCAAATGCAACGCCCCATAACAACGCTGGAATCAGGCTACTAATGAAGATTGCCACATCCCAACGCTGACGCCACTGCGCTTTGCCGTACTTGCTGCGATATTCAAAGGCAACACCGCGCACTATTAACGAAACCAGAATGAGAAATAGTGGCAAATAGAAGCCACTAAATAAGGTCGCATACCATTCCGGAAATGCGGCAAATGTGGCACCACCAGCAACTAATAACCAAACTTCGTTACCGTCCCAGACTGGGCCAAGAGTTGTAAGTACTGCGCGACGATCGGCCTCGTTCTTTGAAACGAATGGCAGCAAAATGCCTACTCCAAAATCGAAACCTTCAAGGATGAAGTATCCGATCCAGAGAACTGCGATTAATAAAAACCAAGTGCTTTGATATGTCATTTTCTATTCCTTTCCTGCAGTCCTAGTAACTCATCACGAGTTTTTGCTGG
>JBILOR010000097.1:0-4822 GCA_044374325.1 Candidatus Planktophila sp. | reverse complement strand
AAAGTCGCAAATGCGCTGCTATTCCTTTTGCGCGGTGGCCCAGCTCTCTACTATGGTGACGAAAAAGGCATGATTGGCAGGGGTGGCGATAAGGCAGCACGCCAAGACATGTTCTCTACCAAGGTTCCATATTGGCAAGATGAGAAGCGCATTGGTTCAGGCCCAATCGGCACTCGCAGTGCATTCGATCTCCAAAATCCACTCGAAGATCAAATCACGGCTATGCAGGCAGTTATTAAAGCTAATCCAGCACTACGTTCAGGTACTCAGCAGATTCGCCATGCTAAAGCTGGAGTTTTTGCGGTCACTCGCTATTTAAATGGTCAGGAATATGCAGTGGTATTTAACGTCGGCAACACTGCCCAAGAAGTTAAATTCAATGTGAGCACTACCGGTTCAAAGTGGAGACCAATTCTTGGTACCGCAGTCTCGTCAGCGGTTTCTGGTGCAAATCTAACGGTAAAAGTTGGAGCTACCAATTATGTAGTTCTCAAAGCGGCAACGAAGTTCAAAGCAAAGTTGGCACTTGCGGTAACTATGAATTCACCGCGCTCCGACTTTACGATGGATGACTTTATAGAACTTAGCTCGCGCGTCAAGGGCGATGAGTATAACCAAGTAACATTTTTGGTTCGCTCAGCGGGTAAGAGCTGGGTAAATGTAGGTACCTCTGATCGCCGCACAGTCAAAGGTGACACTGCAGCAGCTGGTTTATACCGAGTATTTATCGACCCAGAGAAATATCCAAATGGAGCAAACCTAGAGATTGTTTCAATAGTAAAGAACGCGGCTAATAAAACTGCAGTATCAAAAATTGTTAAATACAAAGTTAGTTATTAAGCCAGAACTTCATCACTTGGTCTAAATAGCTGGCCCATGATCTTTCATTGTGGCTAGTCTTTTCGTAAACCTTGCTGACAAAGTCATGCCCGATTCGGTAACCCTTTTCTTTCATCAACCGATCAGCTAATTCCTGAAATGGTTTGTAATCAGCATCTAAGCTCTTTGTTCCGCGACTCATCCAGACTTTATGAGTTCCCGGATTTGGCAGCTCTTCGATAGTGCGTTCGACTAAACGGTTGCCACCAATCGTCCAATGTGGTGAAAGCGCCAGCAATGCACTCATCTGCTCAGGGCGCTGAATTCCAGCGTAAAGGGTCGATAAACCACCCATACTTGAACCAATCATTGCGCGGTTAGTAAGAGGTATTTCAAGTTCATGGGTAGTGAGTATTTCGGGCACGATTTGATCAAAAATCATATTCAAATATTGATTACCACGTAGATTATCGATATCTGCTTTTACTACATTTACTGAATTTACTACAACGTCTTCTTGAAAAAATCTCTGCGGAGATAGGTCCTTAGCGCGCCCGTGCTGATCTTGTTTTGAGCCACTGTGGAATACAGCGATGATGGCAGGTGGCGTAATTCCTAGGTGCTCGCTTACCCGAATCGCACTCTGCGCCATCTCCCATGTGCTGCGGCGATGAGTTGAGGTCTTCCCATCGAATACATTCTGGCCATCGTGTGCGATCAAAAGCTGCTGGGTATCGCCGCGAGGAATCCAGAAGTCCACAATGCGGCCAGCAAAGTTCACTCGGCTTATCTCGCCGGAAACTCTGCGAACTTGATATCTCTTAATTAACTCCATAGTGGTTGAATAATGCCATGGCATCAGCGAATGTAAAGCAGCGGGCGATTATCTGGTTTCGCCGTGATTTGCGCATCTCTGATCATCCAGCGTTATTAGCTGCGATTGCCGCAAGTGATGAAATTGTTCCGCTCTTTATTATGGACAGTCGAATTGCGAGTAAATCTGGTTCATTCCGGCTGGCATACCTCGCGCAAAGTTTGCGAGCACTAGACAAGTCTTTGGATGAGAAACTTTTGGTAATCGCCGGTGACCCAAGCGAAGTACTTAAAGATGTGATGAATCGTTATAGTGCAAACTCAGTACACGTAAGTGCTGACTACACGCCATACGGAGTTACTCGTGATGCCAAAGTTGTAGCCAATGGAATCGAGTTAACCCAAACTGGTAGCCCATATGCAGTTGCGCCAGGTCGAGTACGCAAAAGCGATGAAACGCCTTATCGCGTTTACACGCCGTTCTATCGAGCATGGTGCACACATGGTTGGCGCGCACCTGCAGCAAAACCATTGAATATTAAGGCTGCTGAACCATTTGCTGGAGATCGTAATTTTCCGGATTGGAACACTGATATCAATATTTCAGCGGGCGAAAACGTAGCCCTCGATCGCTGGCAAGAATTCCAAAATACTGGTTTAGATTCCTACGATGAAAATCGAAACTTTGCCGGCATTGATGGAACTAGTCGTTTGAGTGCGCACTTGCGATGGGGCGAGATACATCCGCGCACTTTGTTGGCAAAGTTAGGCGATAGCAAAGCGCACGATGTTTTCCGTAAAGAAATTGCTTGGCGCGAATTTTATGCCGACGTATTGCACCACAACCCGCATACGACTTGGGATTACTACGCACCTCGATTTAAAGAGATGCGATATGACGAACCAGATTCTAAATTTAACGCTTGGTGCGAAGGTAAGACTGGGTACCCATTTGTAGATGCCGCAATGCGACAACTTGTGCAAACGGGTTGGATGCATAATCGCACACGAATGGTTGTTGCATCGTTCTTAATTAAAGATTTGCACGTGGAATGGCAGCACGGAGCTCGATTCTTTGGCGAACACTTGATTGACTTTGATGTCGCATCTAACTCACATGGTTGGCAATGGACAGCTGGCTGCGGTACCGATGCTTCGCCGTATTACCGAGTATTCAATCCGATTGAGCAAGGTAAACGTTTTGATGCCGAAGGTGATTACATCCGAAAGTTTGTGCCAGAACTTGCACACCTTTCGGCAGCTGAAATTCACGAACCTTGGCTATATCTAGATGGCTATAGCAATGGTTATGCAGAGCGAATTATTGATCATGCTGCCGAACGCATCGAATCACTTGCGCGCTTAGCTGAAATTAAAGCTGACAAACCCCTAGATCCTCGCGTTTAGCTTTATACATAGCTTGATCTGCGCGATGCATCATGTCGCGAGTTCCATCGTTTGTTACAAAACCAACACTTACGCCAACTGTTATGGTTTCACCAGCTATAGCAAATGGATAACTGACGCTGGCGTGAAGCGCCAAAGCTGCTTCCATAGTGCTTTCAAAATCACCTGAAATTAGCGCCCCAAATTCATCTCCGCCCAATCTGGCCAGCGTGGAATGACTAGGCAATGAGCGCCGGAACCTCTGTGAAACTGCCCGTAATAGCTGGTCACCAACTTCATGACCATATTGATCATTGATTGGTTTGAACCCATTTAGATCAAGTAGTAATAACGCACCTTGTGTATTAGAAAATTCAATTAACTCGGCCATAAACTTTCGACGATTTGGCAAGCCAGTTAATTCATCGGTACGTGCCAAAGTGCGCTCTGTTCCAATTTCTTGAGCTTGTCTAAGTGCAACAACCATTCGAATAAAAGCCAGAAATAGAGTTGCGATAGCTGGGCCGACTATAAAACCAGGCAGGTATCCGGGTTTCAGCGCGAGCAATGAAAGAAGAATTGCGCTAAAGAAAACCGCCACAGCAATTAATATTGGTTGAGTTTGTACTCGTGATTCACTTTCGTCTAGCTTATGCCAGAAAGATTCCACAATGATAAAAAGTGCGACAAGCCATAGCGAGTCAGTCCAACTGCCAAATCTATAAGTGCCGTTCCTGCTTAACCAAAGATTTACAAAGTCAGCAGCGGCGAAAGCAAATATGCCAAAGGAAAGAATTAAATTACGCCAATTAATTTGCTGAAATGGGTTTAGCGAAATTATCAACGCGATTAAGACAATATCGGCAACTGGAAAAATTATCGCAAAAAAAGTTTCTAGCTGGTCACCATTGTAATTAGGCAAGACTGGCTTCATGAGTAGAGCTGAGGCAAGAGCACTGACTCCGAGTGCGACTATCGCGGCATCAATATTTTCTAGAATCGTGCTGGTAACACTTGAGTTCAGCAACCGTGGAATCGCGATGAACATAAATGGGTAAAAAAGAAGGTAGAAAAACTCAGAGATTAAATGCAGGTTTACCGTGAATAAGTAAACGGCCGTTAACGACGAAATCACTGATCCGGTAAACCAGAAAAAGAGCGCAAATTGCAAGGAAAGTCGGGTTCGCAGATCTTCACTTTTTAGAGCATAAAAACTTAAGACCAATAGGCTAAGCGGAACAGCGTTATAAAGCACTAGATCAGTCAGAAAATCAGGCGCATCTGTATTTGTGCTGAAAATAAGTGTGGCGAGAACTAATACAAAGCTACCGAATCGGAATAATTTCAAGGTAGCCACGTAAACACTTAAATACTTCGGAATTGAGAAAAGAATAGGGCTAGCCAGAGTTACCCGGCTAGCCCTATTCTGTTAAATAGTTACTTTATAAACCCTTGCTACAAATTAAATTGCGCGAGTTCATATTTTGTTTAAGCGTATCTTTCGCTTGCACCAACTGGGCAGCGGTTAAATCTTTAGTCTTATTTAGTGCGGTGATATTTGAACCAATCTTCTTAGAATTTTCAATCGATGCTAAATTCTTATTGGTTGTGCTCTTTAATTGCATAATTGACGAGTTATATTTACTAATTGAGCTATTCACTGATTGCATCTGAATTTTTGAAGTTGAATTAGATGTTTTCAGAGATGTAATTGAACTTGACAGCTGGCTAATTGCAGTAGATAACTTTGTAATAGTGACTGCATTTTTCGCTGCATTAACTGTGTCAGCTCTTAGGGTTGCTA
>JBILOR010000014.1:0-16521 GCA_044374325.1 Candidatus Planktophila sp. | reverse complement strand
GTTACTTCCCAGAAGAATTTGCATGGGCAAATGTGGTTCCACACTATTGCAATGTTTATTGCCTCGGTCATCACAATTTACTTTGCCGAACTTTCTTTATGGGTTCAGGTTGTTAACCTAATTTTGTTTTTAGTCTTTGCATTAACGCTTGCGCAACTTCGTGGCAGTAATCCCGATTATGGCAAAGTGGCAGCCAAAGTATTTCAGTGGTCGATTACTTACTTAAGTTTGTATTCAGTATTACTTGTTGCCGCAGTTTTAATTTAACCCAAAGCTTGCGCGATATCCTTAATCAGATCATCGCTGTGTTCAAGGCCAACTGAAAGACGCAAAGTAGTGGCCGTAATTCCCATTGCTAGTTGATCTTGCGGGCTTAACCTGCGATGAGTAGTTGAGGCTGGGTGGGTAACAAGTGATTTGCTATCGCCTAAATTGTTGGAAATATCAATGATTCGCAAGGCATCCATGAACTTATATACATCTTTTTTGGTTCCCTTAAAGGTAATGCCGATGGTGGTACCAAAACCAGTCATCTGCTTCTTTGCTAGTTCATGACCTGGATGTGAAGGCAAGCCGGGGAAGCTAACAACTTCGATTTCTGGTCTGGTTGCTAAGAACTCGGCAATCTTCTGTGCATTATTTGCCATACGTTCAACGCGCATATCCAAAGTTTCGAGTGACTTTAAAAGCACCCAGGCATTAAATGGACTTAACGACGGCCCCGTATGACGGAAGAATGGTTTGAAATATTCATTCATGTATCCGAAGCTACCTAGTACGGCGCCAGCAAGTACACGACCTTGACCATCAAGATGTTTGGTTGCTGAGTACATAACTACATCGGCACCAAGTTCAAGTGGGCGCTGCATCATTGGTGAAGCCATTACGTTGTCGACGATCACGGTTGCGCCGACTTTATGTGCCAAGTCAGAAATCATTCGGATATCAACAATTTCCATTAATGGATTACTTGGTGACTCGATGAAAACAACTTTGGTTGGCTTACTGAGTGCTTCAGCCCAAACTTTTTCATCGGTACCTTTTACAAGTTCAACCTCAACACCCCAGGCTGGCAAAAATTCAGTAAGGACTACGTGACATGAACTAAACATTGCAGCCGTTGCTACAACGCGATCGCCAGCTTTAACCATGCAAGCAACGGATGCAAACATGGCGGCCATTCCAGAACCTGTAGCTACGCACAGTTCGGCGCCTTCAAGTTCGGCTAAACGATTTTCAAACATGGCAACTGTTGGGTTACCAAATCGGCTATAAACAAAGTGATCAGTTTCATCGGTAAATGAATCTTCAGCTTCTTGCGCAGAAGAATAGGTAAAACCACTATTTAGAAAGAGCGCTTCAGAAGTCTCGCCAAAGCCAGTGCGGGTTACGCCAGCGCGAACCTGAGAAGTTTGTGGGTTAACTTTCCAATCAGGGGCAGGGCGGCGATTGGGTTCTTGATAGCCCCAGGCATCTTTACTCACCTGCTAAGTGTAAGGGGAAGGACTATTGTGGTGGGCATGAGTAATCTCGCAGTTGCAGTTCAAGATCTGAGCAAGAAATATGGTGACACCTTTGCGGTTTCACACGCTAACTTCGAAGTCCCAATGGGCACGGTCTGCGGATTCGTCGGGCCAAACGGGTCAGGAAAAACCACCACCATTCGAATGTTGCTTGGCTTGATTTCACCTACTGGTGGTTCCGGCGAGATCTTGGGTCATTCAATAAAGCATCCAGAAAAATATTTAGCCAGCGTTGGCGCAATGATCGAAGGTCCAGCTTTCTATCCAGCTTTAACAGGTCGCGAAAACTTAAACGTGTTAGCGACTCTGGGCGGCTACGGTACAGACCACGTTCAATCACTCCTTGAACGAGTTGGCTTAGGCGATCGCGGCAATTCGAAATATAAAACTTATTCACTCGGCATGAAACAACGCCTAGGTATTGCTGCTGCTTTACTTCCTAATCCAAAGTTATTAATTCTGGACGAACCTACTAACGGGTTAGATCCCGAGGGAATTCAAGAAATTAGAGATTTGTTGAAATCTTTGGCGCAAGAGGGAACCACCGTTTTCGTCTCTTCACACTTGCTTTCAGAGCTCGAGCTAATTAGTCAGCATCTAGTGATGTTGCGCAAAGGCAAAGTTTTGTTTGCTGGCAAAATCGAGGATTTATTTTTGGCACAGCAACCATTCATTCTGGTTAAGACGCCAAATGAAAGTGATTTGTTAAAGATTTCAGAAATTGCCACAGCCGCAGGCCATAAGTCAACGATTCGCAGCGGAGTTGCACATATCGAAGGACCAGCCGAATGGGCAGCCGAACTAAATAAATCAGCTTTTGCTGCAGGCATAACCCTCTCGCAACTATCACCGATGTTGCCGAGCCTTGAAGAAACCTTCTTTGAAATGACGGGGGATTCCGAATGATTAAAGTATTTAAATCCGAATGGCGCAAACTTCGCCGCCCTACGCTATTTCTGGGGACCATGCTGGCATCGGCTGGTTTAACTGGCTTAGTCACCTCTTTACTATTTTTGCTGATTGATTCTCCGCAGGGCAACTCCGATCGCGGCAATGTGATCTCGCGCGAGTTATTGCAACTACCTAGTGGTTTAACTATTGGCTTTAGCAATGCAGCTGGGTTATTAGGAATTGTTGCTCTCTGTGTTTTTGCTGCGCAAACTGCACAGGAATACACCTACGGAACTTTGCGAAACTTGCTAGTACGTCAACCACGACGCCTGCAGCTGTTAATTGGTAAGTATGTATCAATGGCCTCATTTGCAATTGTGATGGTGATACTGGCTGCAGTTGTAAGCATGTCTTTAGCTTTTGGCTTATCTGGTAAAGCAAAAGTTGAAACTGATGCTTGGGTAACTTCAGATGCACTACAAGAGATGGCCAAGACTTTCGGAAATGTTCTTTTGTCGGTTATAGCTTTCGGCACCGTTGGCATGATTTTGGGACTCTTACTTCGGTCGCCAATCAGCGCTATTTCGCTGGGTGTTATCTGGTTATTGATTGTGGAAAATATCTTGATTGCAGTTAAGGCCAGCTTAGGAAAATGGATGCCCGGAAATCTGATGTCCACTATTGCAGTTGGTGGCACCGATGATGTTTCTTATTCACACTCAATAACGATGATCGCAATTTATTTAATCGCGAGTACCGCAATTGTGATAACGCTTTTCAAGCGACGTGACGTATCTAATTAGGCCTTACTTAATTAAGTAATGACACAGGGGCGCGTCTAGCTCTTTTCTAAGGTGCCCCATTTATCCTAGGGGCATGTCGAAGCGGCTCATTGCCCTCGCAGTCGCGCTTACTTTTCTAGGTAGCAGCACGGCTGTTTATGCCGCCACCCCAAAACCCACTTTGGCCCAGATTGAAGCGGCTAAAAAAGCTGAGGCCGCTAAAAAGAAAGCAGCGGATGCAGCAGCCAAGAAATTAGCCGATGCAAATTTGACCTTGAAAGCGCTCACTGCAAAAGCTAATGCAGCGCAAGCACTTTACGTAACAGCTAAAGCAGAATTAGCAAAAGCAACTGCCGATGCAAATGCTGCGGCTGAATATGCACGTAAGACCGCAGAAGAAGTTGCAAGTGCACATCGAACTATTGGTAAGTTGGCATCGAATGCTTACATAATGGGTGGCACATTTACTGATATCGAGCCATTGTTAAGTGCGAATGGTCCACAAGATTTAGTTGATCGAATTACAATTTTGCAATCACTTGGAGATCAAAATACTGCGGCACTCGAGAGATTTAAAGCTGCCGAAATCATTGCACGTGAAGCAAAAGTTGTAGCTGATGCTGCCAAAGTTAAGCAAGTTGCTGCTACTGAAAAAGTTGCTGCAGCTAAGAAAGTTGCTGATGATGCTAAAGCGCTACAGCAAAAAGAAGTCGATAAATTACGGGCAGTTCAAGATAAATTGATCAAGGAATTAGCCAAAGCAAAGAATGTTCGAATTACTTTGCAGCAACAACGTCAGTTAGCTTTGCTCGAAGAAGCCCAAGCTGGGCAAGCGGCAGTAACTCCTAATCAATCAAAAATGTGGCCAGATCTGGGCTTTAAGGGCCGATCAACAATTCGGACCACTCAAGCCCAACGCGATGTGGCTGTGGCTTTTGCGAAGAAACAAGTTCTCGCGCGAAAGCCATACATCTGGGGCTCCGAGGGCCCTAACTCATTCGATTGTTCGGGTCTGGTTTATGCCGCCTATAAAGCTGCCGGCTTGGGTTGGCCAAACTGGGATCGCTTGAACTCAGCACTTTATGCGGGTTACACCAAGCACGTGAAAATTAGCGAACTAGTACCTGGCGATCTATTGTTCTACTCATACAAGGGAACTATTTCCAGCATCCACCACATCACGATTTATGCTGGAAACGGCATGATGTGGGAAGCGAATTCCAAGGGCAAGGGTCTGCTTTACTCAAATATTTACAGTATTAAGGGCTTAATGCCATTTGGTGGTCGGGTCTAGTCTTAACCCCGTGAGCACTAACCCAGCAACGGTAACTATTCGTACTGCTGTGCGCGAGTGCCTTTCTGTTTGCAGCGCTGGAGACACCGTCTTAGTTGCCGTCTCTGGTGGCGCTGATTCATTAGCGCTAGCTGCAGCACTAGTTCCAGAAACTAAAAATGCTTTGATTAATTTAGTTGGCGTAACAATTGATCACCAACTACAAAAAAATTCTGGCGAACAAGCTGACAAAGTTCAGACCCATCTTTTGAATTTAGGATTCTCCCAAATCGAAATAATTAAAGTCGATGTTGAAATGATCGATGGCTTGGAAGCATCTGCTCGTCGAGCTCGCTATGCCGCACTTGATGCAGTAGCTGAAAAACACAACGCTAAATTAATTTTCTTAGGTCACACTCTCAACGATCAAGCCGAAAGTGTTTTATTAGGTCTAGCACGCGGATCAGGTGCTCGCTCGCTTTCCGGAATGGCAAGATGTACTGGAAAATATTGTCGACCACTTTTAGCAATCACTCGTTCTGAAACTCTAGCTGCGTGTTCTGAAAATAATCTGACGCCATGGATTGACCCGCATAATTCAGATTCGCAGTTTGCTCGAGTTCGCGTGCGCACAGATGCGCTTCCTAAATTAGAAGAAAGTATTGGACCCGGAATTACCGAGGCCCTTGCTCGAAGTGCCGATCTACTGCGCGACGATGCTGATGCCTTAGATGGGTGGGCGACCCAAATAGCAGCCAATCTTGATCTAGCCGATCTGGAAATTTCGCTTTTGGCTGACCTGCCTAAGGCGGTCCGAACTCGCCTTTTACGCAGGGCAATTTATGCCGCGGGAGCTCCAATGGGCTCAATTTCGGCTGAACATGTGGCTTCCGTTGAGGCTTTAATCACCTCTTGGCACGGTCAAGGCGCTTGCAGCCTCCCGGGCGGTGTGAAGGTTTCGCGAATTTCGGGCAGACTTTCGCTCCTGTCCCGCTAATTTAATTAAGCCCGCAATATCTATGAAGGAGCATCGTGGATTTATCAGTAATTGAAAGCGATATCGAGCGCGTAATAGTTAGCGAAGTAGATCTACAGGCACGTATCAAAGAGCTAGCTGCGCAAGTTGATGCTGATTACGAAGGTCGTGACGTTCTTCTAGTTGGCGTATTAAAAGGTGCAGTTATGGCGATGGCTGATCTAACGCGCGCGATGCAACGTCATCTGGAAATGGATTGGATGGCGGTTTCTTCATATGGCTCCGGCACAAAATCAAGTGGCGTAGTTCGGATCTTAAAAGATCTTGATCGTGACATCACCGGCCGCAATGTTTTAATCGTTGAAGATATTGTTGACTCAGGCCTAACGCTTTCTTGGTTGAAGTCGAATCTCGAATCACGCGGCGCTGCCAACGTAGATATCTTGGCAATTCTGCGCAAACCAGAGGCAGCCAAAGTTGAAGTTACCGTGAAATATGTCGGCTTCGATATCCCAACAGATTTTGTGGTTGGTTACGGACTTGATTTTGATGAAAAATATCGCAATTTGCCATTTATCGGTGTGCTCGCAAAGCACATGTACGAATAGAAGATATATGACTGAAGAAATTAAGAAAGATAAGAAAAAGAAAGTTGTTAAGACTGTCGCTAAACGTGGCGAGAAGAAACCAACCACGAAAGCAGGTCGAATTTTTCGCGGCCCACTTTTCTGGATCGTCTTTGCAATTATTGCGGTATCTGTTTTCGGTCAGGTCTCTGGCGCAAGTAGCGCCTTTACCAAAGTAGATACCTCTCAAATTCTTGATGCCATTGCGCAATCAGAGGTTAAGAGTGCAACAGTCGTAGATCGAGATCAAAAAATTCGGGTTGAGCTAAAAGCTGGAAGAACCATCAATGGGGCTTCTAAAGTCGAGGCATCTTACGTAGTTCGCCAGGAACCAACGATTATTGATGCTTTAAGCGCAAATCCACCTACAAGTGGCTGGAATATTGAAGTTCCGAAGACGCCGTTACTGGTTAGCTTCCTATTGTCGATCCTGCCAATTTTAATTATCGGCTTGCTCTTCTTCTTTATGCTCAGTCAATCTCAAGGCGGAAATAAAGTATTTAGTTTTGGTAAATCACGTGCAAAATTGCAAAGTGATGAAGTTCCAAAGACGACTTTCGCCGATGTTGCTGGCGCCGATGAAGCAATTGCTGAACTACATGAGATTAAAGATTTCTTAGCCAACTCTGCTAAGTACGCCGAACTCGGTGCCAAGATTCCAAAGGGTGTTTTGCTTTATGGCCCGCCTGGAACTGGAAAAACTTTATTAGCTCGTGCAGTTGCTGGCGAAGCCGGCGTGCCTTTCTATTCAATTTCTGGTTCTGATTTTGTCGAAATGTTTGTTGGTGTTGGTGCGGCACGTGTGCGCGATTTGTTTAACCAGGCCAAAGCAAATGCACCTGCAATTATTTTCGTTGATGAAATCGATGCCGTAGGCCGCCAACGCGGAACTGGTATGGGTGGCGGACATGATGAACGCGAACAAACGCTTAATCAACTGCTTGTTGAAATGGATGGCTTCGAAGCAAATGGTCAAGTAATTTTGATCGCAGCTACCAACCGTCCTGATGTTTTAGATCCGGCGCTACTTCGCCCAGGACGTTTTGATCGCCAAATCGCAGTTGATCGTCCGGATCTCAAAGGCCGCGAAGCAATTTTGCAAGTACATGCAAAAGGTAAACCTGTTTCTAAAGATTTAGCACTGCTGGAATATGCACGTCGTACTCCTGGATTTACAGGTGCTGACTTAGCAAATGTACTTAATGAGGCGGCGCTTCTTGCAGCTCGCGAACTTAAGACCGAAATTGGTAATCGCGAATTAGATGAAGCTATTGATCGCGTAATGGCGGGACCGCAGCGTAAATCACGCTTAATGTCGGACTCAGAGCGCCTAGTTACGGCTTATCACGAGGCTGGTCACGCACTTGTGGCACATGCTTTGCCACACACTGATCCAGTTCACAAAGTCACCATCATGCCGCGAGGTCGTGCACTTGGTTACACCATGGTGTTACCTGATGACGATAAGTATTCAACTACTCGTAACCAGCTACTTGATCAATTGGCGTATTCACTTGGTGGTCGAGCAGCCGAAGAACTTATCTTCCATGATCCAACCACTGGCGCCTCAAATGATATTGAAAAAGCTACTGCGCTAGCTAAGGCAATGGTTACACAATATGGAATGACCGAAGCGATCGGTGCGATAAAACTTGGCTCCGATGGTTCCGAACCATTTATGGGTCGTAGTTATGGTCACGAACGTGATTACTCTGAAAAAGTTGCCGGGATCATTGATGCCGAAGTTCGTAAGTTAATTGAAAATGCACATCAAGAAGCATTCGATATTTTGGTCGCAAATCGTAAAATTCTTGATGCAATGGTTCTTGAATTACTTGATCGCGAAACAATTAACAAAGATGACATAGCAGAGATCTTTAAGAAAGTTAAGACCTGGGCAGAACGACCAGCCTGGACCGGATCAATCACTCGCGTTCCATCAGATATCCCACCGGTCGAAGTGCCAGTCAGAGCCAAGGTCGAGGAAGTAGTCGAAGCTAAGAAGCCGCGCACTAGAAAGAAATCCAGTGAGTGAGATTAATTCAATCTCAATTGAAGATGGCGATGGCCGTGCTAAACATCCATATGATGCAGCGCGTGCTGAAGCAGCAGTTCGCGAACTTCTTCTTGCATTAGGCGAAAATCCTGAACGCGATGGATTAAGAGAGACTCCTGCGCGAGTAGCGCGTGCCATGGCGGAAAACTTTGCTGGGCTTTACCAATCACCCGAAGATGTTCTGACCACGACTTTTGATATTGGGCATGAAGAACTCGTGATTATTAGGGATATAGACCTGTTTTCGCAGTGCGAGCATCACTTAACGCCTTTCCATGGAGTTGCCCATGTTGGCTATATTCCAAATGGAAAAATCACGGGTCTATCGAAAATTGCTCGCTTGGTTGATGTTTTTGCGAAGCGTCCACAGGTTCAAGAACGTATGACCTCACAAATTGCAGATGCAATGATGGAGATTTTGAAACCAATGGGCGTAATTGTAATTATTGATTGCGAGCACTTATGCATGTCAATGCGCGGTGTCCGTAAGTCAGAAGCCCGCACAATAACAAGTGCGGTACGTGGCGTATTACGCGATCCGGCAACTCGCGCCGAAGCAATGTCATTAATTACAGCTCGGTAGATAAACCATGCTGGTTATGGGAATTCTTAATGCGACACCGGATTCTTTTGCCGATGGTGGCGAGCACTTCACTTATCCCGATGCAGTTGATCACGGTTTAAAGTTAATTGCCGAAGGTGCCGACATTATTGATGTGGGTGGCGAATCAACTCGACCAGGTGCTGAACGAATCTCAGCCGCTGAAGAAGAGCGTCGAGTAATCAATGTAATTTCAAAATTAGCTGATGCTGGAAAACCAATAAGTATTGACACAATGCGAGCTTCAACTGCGCGAGCTGCCGTAATCGCGGGTGCATCTATTATCAATGATGTAAGTGGTGGGTTAGCGGATGCCGCAATGCTAGATACTGCGGCCGAGTTGCAAGTTCCTTACATCGCAATGCATTGGCGTGGCCACTCCAAAGAGATGAATAATTTGACGGCTTACACAAAAGTTGTTGATGAAGTAATTGCAGAATTGAGTTTACGAATTGATGCTGCGCTCTCAGCCGGCGTGAGTAAATCAAATTTGATTATTGATCCAGGAATCGGCTTTGCTAAAGAACCTGCCGATAACTGGGCAATAATTGAGGAACTTGGGCAATTTGTAGCCCTTGGTTACCCCGTATTAGTTGGCGCATCACGCAAACGATTCTTAGGCGGAGATGATCCAACAGCGCGCGAGGCAGCAACCGTTGAGCTAACTAAGCGACTTAGCCAAAGCGGTATCTGGGCAGTTAGAGTTCATGGAGTAGCAGCTAATAAGGCGGTCTTGTAATGAATGATTCAATTCGCATCAATGGCATTAAAGGCTTCGGTTTTCACGGAGTATTTCCCGAGGAAACTAAAAACGGTCAAGATTTCCTAGTCGATGTCGAACTTATTCTCGATCTGGAAAAAGCATCCAAGAGTGATGATTTAGCCGACACTGTCGATTACGGGGCAATCTGCGATCTAGTTATTGGGGCAATAACTGGCACGCCGTATAAGTTAATCGAGAAATTAGCTGGAGTAATTGCTGATGAAATTTTGGCAAATGCGAATTTGGTTGAAATTGCTCTCGTCACAGTTCACAAGCCAAGTGCACCAGTCAGTGCAGTGACAAGTGACATTAATGTGATGGTCATCCGCACTCGATGAAAGCTGTAATTTCGTTAGGTGCAAATATTGGAGATCCCAAAGCGAATTTAGAATTAGCAGTCGGATTATTGCGCGAGGCTACCGAAGTAATTGCGGTTTCTAGTTATTTGCAAACGAAGCCAGTTGGTGGTCCTGAACAACCCGATTATTTAAATGCTGTTGCAATTGTCGAATCAGATTTACCTGCTAGAGATTTATTAGCACTCTTAAATGGTATTGAAACTGCGATGGGTCGCACTCGCGAAATACATTGGGGGCCGCGAGTAATTGATTTAGATCTAATTCAGTACGGCGGTCTATTAGTTCAAGACGAGAAATTGACGCTGCCACACCCTCGAGCGCACGAGCGCCGTTTTGTATTAGCGCCCTGGTTTGAGATTGAGCCCGAGGCAATCTTGCTTACCCACGGCCGGATTTCGGATCTGCTAGATACTGATTTAGAATAAGAATGCATCGCCCGGTACCTGAAAGGACTGGAGCCAAAAGATGACCGTACTAGTTCCGACAATGGGCGCTCTTCATAAGGGGCACCAAGCTTTGATCAAGCGTGCTCGCGAATTAGATAAAGAGGTAGTTGTAAGTATTTTTGTTAATCCACTGCAATTTACCGATGCGGCTGATCTAGAAAAGTATCCGCGCACACCAGAGACCGACATTCAAATCGCTACTTTGGCAGGTGCCACCGAAGTTTGGTTTCCAAATTACGATGAAGTTTATCCTTCTGTACCCACTCAGATCTCAGCAGGCACCGTTGGAGATCTTTATGAAGGTGCATCAAGACCTGGACACTTTGCTGGTGTTTTAACCGTCGTAAATCGGTTATTCGAAATTGTTAAACCAAGCGCGGCCATTTTCGGAGAGAAAGATTTTCAACAACTTTGGTTAATCAAAAATCACTTTAAGAAAATTGAAATTGTGGCAGTTCCTACAGTACGTGAGTTTGATGGCCTAGCTATGTCATCTCGAAATATTCGCTTGACCGAATCAGATCGTGCAGCCGCATTGGTTATTTCTAAAGCTCTAAAAGAACCAACTCGAATGCATGAAATATTAGCAACTGAGCCTGCCTTCAAATTAGATTACGCCGAGATTATTGATGAAAAAACATTTCAGCTTGCCAATGAAGCTACTCAAAACAAGCGGGCCATCATCGCTGGTTGGATAAATGGGGTTCGATTGCTAGATAATGCAGTTGTGGAATCAAACTCATGAAGCTCTTAGCCCCAAAGCCAGGTTGGACTTCGCGCGCCGATGTGATTGTGGTTGGTTCTGGTATTGCTGGTATGACCACTGCGCTACAACTGCGCACTTATGGTTTGTCTGTTTTGATTGTTACCAAAGCAAAAGTAGACGAGGGTTCAACTAAGTGGGCACAAGGTGGAATTGCCGCAGCTCTTGGCGATGGCGACTCACCTGAGGCCCATTTAACAGATACTTTGACGGCAGGCGCCGGACTTTGTGATGTTGAAGCAGTTCGAGTTTTAGTTACCGAAGGGCCTGAGGCAGTACGCAAATTAATTGAACGTGGTGCCAAATTCGACACAGAAGCTGATGGTGAAATAGCTTTAACGCGCGAAGGTGGACATTTACGTAATCGCATTTTGCATGCAGGTGGCGATGCAACTGGTGCTGAGGTTTCGCGTGCGCTCTTGGCCGCTGTTCGCAATGATCCGCAAATAGAAGTTGTTGAAGACGCTTTGGTCCTAGATGCTTTGAAAGATAAAACTGGTCGCGTATGCGGAGTTACTTTGCATGTGATCGGTGCAGGCTCACGAGATGGTGTCGGTCAAGCACTAGGTAAAGCAGTGGTGCTCGGAACCGGTGGTCTCGGACAGGTTTTTGCAAGCACCACCAACCCGTCGGTATCTACTGGCGATGGAGTTGCACTTGCACTAAGAGCTGGTGCAAAAATTGCAGATGTGGAATTTATTCAGTTCCATCCAACTGTACTTTGGTTAGGTGGAAAATCACGAGGACAGCAACCGTTAATTTCAGAGGCAGTTCGTGGCGAAGGTGCATTTTTAGTTGACGACAACGGCAATCGATTTATGCAAGACCTGCACCCGTTAGCTGAACTAGCGCCGCGAGATGTTGTTGCAATTGCAATAATGCGCAAGATGAAAGAAAGCGGACAAGATCATGTCTGGCTCGATGTTCGACACTTAACTGGATTCGCCGAACGTTTCCCGACAATTAACGCATCATGCCTCTCTCACGGAATTGATCCAACTAAAGACTTAATTCCGGTAGCACCTGCGTCGCACTACGCCTCAGGCGGAGTCCGGGTAGATCTAAATGGACACAGCAGCATTCCGGGCCTATATGCCTGTGGCGAAACTGCCTGTTCTGGCGTTCATGGAGCTAACCGATTAGCCTCAAATTCCTTGCTCGAAGGCCTGGTTTTTAGCGCTCGAATCGCAGCTGATATTGCGGCAAATCTGCCAGCTGAATCCGAACCCGTTGAAAACAACAGTCAAACTTTCCTACTTGATCCAGCCGTTCGTAGAGAGCTACAAACCGCGATGAGTCGAGGAGCCGGTGTATTGCGTTCAGCCGACTCGCTAATCGAAACAAGTAACACTTTATCTCGACTAGAAACTAGAAATAGTGATGCACCACAAGTTGATGCTTGGGAAACCACTAACTTATTTCAACTCGCTCAAACTATTTTGCGAGCCGCTTTGATTAGGCAAGAAACTCGTGGTTCACATTGGCGCGAAGATTTTCCAGAAACCAGTGTGGCTTGGGAGAAAAGAATTGTGCAACAGATAGATGAAGTTGGAAATTGGGCCACCGAATATGCGCAGGTAATCAATAAATGATAAATCTTGATTTAGTAAGAGCTGCCCTTGCCGAAGATTTAGCTGGGGGAGTCGATGTCACTTCGGAAGCTACGATCGCCGTAGATGCCAAAATGCAAGCAGATTTTGTAGCTCGCGATTCAGGCGTAGTTGTTGGTATAGATATGGCCAAAGCTGTATTGACTGAAGTTGGTGTTGATCAAATCGAAAGTCTCGTTCAAGATGGTGCATCGGTAAGCGCTGGCGAAGTCTTAATTAAAGTTTCCGGAAACGCGCGCGCAATTTTATTGGCCGAGCGAACCGCGCTTAATTTCTTAGGGCATTTATCTGGCATCGCAACTTTGACCAGCCAATGGGTCAAAGCAATAGCGGGCACCAATTGCGAAATTCGTGACACGCGAAAGACAACACCCGGTTGGCGGGAATTAGAAAAATTTGCAGTGCGCATGGGCGGTGGCACAAATCATCGAATGTCTTTATCTGATGCAGCCCTGATTAAAGATAATCACATTGCTGCTGCAGGCGGCGTGAAAGAAGCGTTTAATGCGGTTCGCAACGCATTTCCAACCGCGCCTATTGAGATAGAAGTTGATACCTTGGAACAGTTAGCCGAGGTACTACCGCTGAAGCCTGATTTAGTGCTACTCGACAATATGACCCCAGAGCAATGTCGCCAGGCAGTTTCACTCGTTGCCGGACAAACTAAATTAGAAGCATCTGGCGGTATCACCTTAGATAAAGCTCGCAGCTATGCCGAGACTGGCGTTGATTATTTAGCTATTGGCGCTCTCACTCATTCAGCAAAAAATTTCGATATCGGCCTCGACGTAAGGAGCAAATAACCATGTTGTTAACTGTAGATGTTGGTAACACTAATACAGTGCTGGGAATTTTCGAAGGCGAAAATTTGACGCAGTCATGGCGGGTAAAGACTGATCCTCGCAATACTGCCGATGAACTTTGGTTGCAATACGAGGCGTTAGTTTCAGAGTATGACTTAACTGGATTAGCAATTTGCAGCACAGTACCTGCAACTCTTCGCGAGTTGCGACGCATGATCGCTGATTATTTCGAAGATGTGCCAACGACAATCGTCGAGCCGGGCATCAAAACTGGCGTGCCGTTACTCGTAGATAATCCCAAAGAAATCGGCGCAGACCGAATCGTAAATACCTTGGCTGCTCACACTTTATTCGGCGGGCCAGCAATCGTGGTTGATTTTGGTACCTCAACTAATTTTGATGTGGTTTCACCAACCGGTGAATTTTTAGGTGGCGCACTTGCACCCGGAATTGAAATCTCAGTTGAGGCACTGGCCGCTAGAGCTGCGCAACTTCGTAAAGTTGAATTAGTTCTGCCGAAATCAGTAATCGGTAAAAATACAGTTGAGGCACTTCAATCTGGAACGATCTTTGGTTTTGCCGGCCAAGTTGATGGCTTAGTAAATCGCATCACCGAAGAACTCGCACAAAGTTACGGCGATACGCCAACCGTTGTTGCTACTGGTGGCCTGGCACCCTTGATTTTGGGCGTTTCTGAGACGATTGATGAACACGAACCAGATCTAACGTTGATCGGTTTGCGCCTGATTCACGAGCGCAATAAGTAGCAGTTAGACTGCACTTCTTATGAGCGAGCAGACTCCAATCATCGGTGATGACCTTCCTGAGCAACTTCGGATCAGACGCGAGAAGCGGGCTGACTTAATTGCCCAAGGCATCGAGCCATACCCAGTCTCCGTCGCTCGCACGAAAACGCTAGGTGAAGTACGCGCTAAGTACCAAGGTTTAGAGACCGATACTGCAACTGGCGATATTGAAAGTTTGACCGGGCGCATTATTTTTAAGCGCGATACTGGCAAGTTATGTTTTGCTACTTTGCGCGAAGGCGATGGCACTGAACTGCAAGCCATGTTCTCACTCGACAAAGTCGGCGAAGATTCAATTTCGGCCTGGAAATCTCAGGTCGATCTTGGTGACATCGTTAGCGTTACTGGCGAAATTATTACTTCAAAGCGTGGCGAACTTTCGATCTTGGCTAACTCATGGCAACTTGCTTCTAAATCTTTGCGCCCACTTCCTAATGAACATAACCCGCTCTCCGAGGAAACTCGAGTTCGCATGCGTTACGTAGATTTAATTGTGCGTCCTGAAGCACGAGTAACAGCGCGTATGCGCCCAACAGTTATGCGTTCATTGCGCCAAACTTTTCACGAACTAGATTTCATTGAAGTTGAAACGCCAATGTTGCAAGTTCAACATGGTGGTGCTGCAGCACGTCCATTTAAATCTTTCAGTAATGCCTATGACATGGATCTTTTCTTACGTATCGCACCAGAACTTTTCTTGAAGCGTTGCGTTGTAGGTGGCATCGAGCGAGTATTTGAAATCAACCGAAACTTCCGTAACGAGGGTGCAGACTCTTCACACTCACCTGAATTTGCAATGATTGAGAGTTATCAATCATTTGGAGATTGGCGCTCAATTGCCGATTTAACCCAAAAGCTAATTCAGAACGCTGCGATGGCTGTTTCAGGCTCATTATTGGTTACTCATCAAGATGGCCGGCAAATTGATTTCAGCGGAAAATGGCGTGAGATATCGCTATATGACGCGATTTCTGAAGGTGTCGGCGAGACGGTAACTGCATTGACATCTATGGAAGATCTAAAGCGCATCGCAACAAAGCTGGGCATGAAGATAGATCCAGCCTGGATTGCTGGAAAGCTAGCTGAAGAAATTTTTGAACACGTCGCTAAAGATCAATTGATCGAACCAACTTTCGTAATGGGTTTCCCTGTTGATACCTCACCACTTGTTCGCGCACATCGCGAGACACCTGGGGTTGCTGAAAAATGGGATCTCTACGTTGAAGGTTTCGAACTAGCCACTGGTTACTCCGAACTTATCGATCCAGTTATTCAACGCGATCGCTTAGTCGAACAAGCTCGTCTGGGTGCAAAGGGCGATGTCGAAGCGATGCAAGTTGATGAAGATTTCTTGCGCGCGATGGAATTCGGAATGCCACCAATGGGTGGAATGGGAATGGGCGTTGATCGACTACTAATGGCACTTACTGGCCTCGGAATTCGCGAAACTATTTTGTTCCCATTAGTTAAGCCGGAGCTTGAGTAATGATAGAAGTTCGTCCAGCCCGTACCTCTGACATCAAGGGAATTCATAATTTAATTGCTAACTTTGCGTCCGATGGTCGAATGCTGCAAAAAGAAACTGTCACACTTTACGAAAGTGTTCAAGAGTTCATGGTCGCAGTTGAAGATGGCAAAGTGGTTGGGTGCGGGGCGTTACACGTACTCTGGGAGGATTTAGCCGAAGTTCGCTCAGTTGCAATTAATGAGACTTTGCGTGGCCAAGGAATCGGAAACCAAATTCTCGAACGAATCATTGAGCGTGCTTACGAACTCGGCCTATCCCGAATTTTCTGTTTAACTTTTGAAACTAAATTCTTTGGCCGTCATGGCTTCGAAGAAATTCAAGGCACCCCGGTCGAACCCGAGGTTTACGCCCAATTGCTTAAGTCATATGACTCCGGTGTGGCTGAATTCCTTGACCTGGAATCGGTGAAACCAAATACTTTGGGCAATACCCGAATGCTTAAAATTCTCTAAACCGCCTCATTTTTCTCAGCCCATGAGGGCATAAATTGGGGTTTGATCTGGTTATACCTGGCATATCTAGTGGTTTTTTCGAGCGTAAATCCCGCCTCGCGAGCCTGCCCCTTCGGGTATTAGGCTTAGCGAGATACGAATAAAGGAGTACCGCCCATGTTTGAGCGTTTTACCGACCGTGCCCGCCGGGTTGTTGTTTTGGCCCAAGAAGAAGCACGCATGCTCAATCACAACTACATCGGCACCGAGCACATTCTGCTTGG
>JBILOR010000096.1:0-4867 GCA_044374325.1 Candidatus Planktophila sp. | reverse complement strand
GCAGTGGTTTTCATTTTTTGCGCTTTCGACTTCAAGACGATCCTGAAGCCCCTAGCGCCTTACTCCCAACAAATTTTGTTACTTGGGAAGTTTAGCCGTTTATAACTTTTAAGCAACGGGGAGGCTAGTTCATGCGTGGTTTATCGCGTGTTTTCAAGAATTTAACGTGATTTATATAGGGTTGCCTCATGTCAAACACCCTAAAAACTCGCAAGAAACTTGGCTTCGGCGCTTTTGTCGTTGTAGCTTCGCTAGCGGTAACCATGGTTACCCCAATTGCACAGGCAAATGTTGTTTATGCAAAGCCTGAGGCACCGACAAATGTCACCTCTTATTTAACATCTCGTGGCGTCATGGTTAAGTGGACACCATCTGCAACCGCGACCCCTGCAATTACACACTATGTGGTTTCTGCCGGTTCAGGTTCATGTCCAGTTTTGGTTCCAGTTACATCGCACAGCGTTGTAACAATGCCTGTAGTTGTAGGACAACCTGGCGGAACTCCAGTTGTTCAAGCAGTCAATGCTTATGGTTTCTCGGCAGCTGCTAAGTCAAATAAGACTTACACCGCAGCCCAACTGGCAACAGTTGCATCTGCTTCGAACATTAAGTCAGTTCAAGTTCTACAACTTAGCGACTTGCACGGCGCAATTGAAGGATCACCTGCAGCCTCAATTGGCGCTGCGGTATTGACAACTGCTTTTGCAAATGATCGCAAAAATGCAGAAGCTACCGTCACAGTTTCATCAGGTGACAACATTGGTGCTGCGCCACCGATCTCAACTGAGTTTGAAGAAATGCCAACCATTGAATCAATGAACTTAATGAAGTTTGATGCTTCAACATTTGGAAATCACGAGCATGATCGCAACTTAGCTCACGTACAAAAGGTAATTGGCGCATCTGATTTCCAGTGGGTTGTATCAAACTACGGCGACTCTTCTCTGGCTGCTCTAAAGTCAGGCACTAAGGCGGCTAAGAGCTTCACAATCATTGACCGTGGCGGTGTGAAGATCGGCATCGTTGGTTCAAATACTGAAACCACAATCGAACAAGTATTCCCAGGAAACTTGGATTACACAGATGCATCTGGAATTAAGCAAACCATTCAGATTCAAGCTGGCGTTACCGGAATCAATGCTGCAATTGTTGCTGCTAAGAAAGCCGGCGCAGATGTAGTTATCGCAGTAATTCACCAAGGTTGGTCTGAAAATGCGGGCGGAGTTGCCACCGGCGTTCTGAACGATATGGCAAAAGAAATCAAGGGTGCTGCTGCAATTTATGGTGGACACAGCCACCAAACATTCTCAACCTTAGTTCCTGGAACTCAGCGAGTTTTCGGAACGCTAGTTGGCCAAGTTCTGAACTCTGGCGTTGAATACACTCGATCACAAATTTGTGTTAACACTGACACCGATAAAGTGATTGGTTCTTCAATTGAAGTCATCAAGAAGGCAGCACTTTCAACAGTTGTAGCTGATGCAACTGCCGCAGCGCTAGTTAAGAAGTATAAGGATCAACTAGTTGCCAAACTTGATATCAAGATTGGTTCTGTATCTGGCACATTCCCACGTGGTGGTACACCAGCAGTTGAACGATCTGGCGAGAACCCAATGGGTATCTATATTGCTGATCTACTACGCGCTAAGTACAAGACGGACTTTGCGTTAACTAATGGTGGCGGTATCCGCGATACTTTCCCAGCAAGAACTTACACACCAGCAGATACTAAGTTGGTACGTACTGGTACCGGTGCACTTGATGTAACTCTTGGAGATGCACTCACTGTTTACCCATTCGGTAACCAAGTTGCCACAACAGTTGTAACTGGTGAAAATCTATGGAAAGCACTTGAAAATGGCGTGGGTGGAAACTACCCAGGCGATGGACGCTTCCCACAGATCTCCGGATTCAAATTCACATTTGATCCAACTAAGGCAGTCGGAAGTCGCATCGTTTCTGTGACAAAGAACGACGGAACTGCAATTGCCAAGGATCAAACTGTTTACACCCTAACCACACTTGATTTCATTATTTATGGTGGTGACGGATATCTAAATGTGTTCTCTCCTGCAAAGGCCAAGGTCTTCGGTGCTCTACTCGATGACTTCGTTGGCGCTCTAAAGGCAGACATGGCCGCTGGAAAGGTCACTCAACTCCCAGCACTTGATGGTCGTGTTAAGAAAGTTTCTTAACACTAAAAAGAACTGATTAAAGATCAGGGGCATATCCAAACGGGTGTGCCCCTGATTTATTTTTAAGCGATAAACTCTCCTTCTATGAGTCCGCAGGCGGAAAAACCCACGATTATCCTGGCTACCAGCAATGGGGTTGGAATGGGTCACCTTGCTCGGGCTAGCGCAATCGCCCTTGAATTAAAGGAAATCGCTAACCCAATCATTGTTTCGATGGCTGGCGGCATTGCTGAAGTGCCCAACTTTGTTGGTGTTCGTTGCGAATATATTCCTGGCCGTGATCGTGGCTGGATGCCTCGCAAACTTTGGGATGCTTACTTGCGAGATCGCTTGCTTGCGTTAATTGAAGAAACTGATGCTCAAGTTTTATCCTTCGATGGCGTAGTTCCATATCCAGGTGTAATCGCAGCTAAGTTGAAAAAGAATGATTTAGCTTTAGTTTGGGTTCGTCGTGGTCTGTGGCAGAAAAAACCGCAAGGCCTTGCCCTTGGTCTGCAATCAATGATGATGGATGCAATTATTGAACCTGGCGATTTTGCTCGAGTTTACGATCATGGCCCAACAAAGAATCGAAAAGAGGCTGTTGTAACTTCGGCAGTTTCGCTTTACCAAGAGTCAACAGCGCTCGAACGTGATGAAGCGCGAAAAGCACTTGGCATTGATCTAAATAGACCTGCTGTATTGGTTCAACTTGGCACTGGCGATAGCGATGTAAATGAAAAAATGACCGCCGCGCTTAAGGGTTTAATTGGTTGGAAAGATTTACAAGTTGTTTTAACTAAACGACCTGTTGATGCTAACGGTAATTCATTAGTGCCTGAAGGACTTGAAATTAAACAAGTTCGATATTTCCCATTAGCCAAGGTGCTACATGCATTCGATGCTGCAATCTGCGCAACTGGCTACAACGGCGTGCATGAACTATTACCAGCGCGAGTTCCAACCGTGTTTGTTTCAAATATTCGCGGCACTGATGATCAAGAAGCTCGTGCCCAGTGGTGTCATGATTTAGGTTATGCGCTGCGTGCCGACCAAGCAGATTTGGCAGATATCACTGAAACTGTGAAGCTGTTGCAAGATCCCGAAGAGCGAGCTCGATTACACCGCATGTGCAAGAAGTTGCCAGAAGCAAATGGCGCAAAGGAGGCGGCACAGATTCTCTACGAAATGGCCACCGTTAAGCACGGAGCTCAGCCTTCGATGATCGCTAGATTGCGCTTAAAAGCACGTGATTTTGGCCTTATAAGTTATCGCCAATTGGCTAACGCTGTTTACCGCCAACTAGCTTTGGTCTATCGTAAATTTAATCCGCATATTGTGGTTCAGATTGTAAAAATCGATCCTCCTCATTTTGGTGATGAGACTGACCCACAAACAATGCGCCATTTAATAAATGGTGATGTTCGCTTCGAGCATTTAATCTCTGGTGCTTCTGAAAATTATCGTCGCCGCCGTGATGAGATAGCATCTGCAGCGTATGGAACTGTGCGTCGAGTGGTAAATACTCATAAGGAGCCGCTATGAATATTCGTGGATTTGCGAAACGTAGTAAAGCTGGCAATTTAATTTGGCGCATATTTATTGGTGTACTTGGTGGATCCGTAACAGTGTTAGGTGCAATAGCCCTTGTTGCACCCGGTCCCGGCGTTTTAATTTTACTTGCCGGCCTTGGAATCTTAGCAACTGAGTTTGCCTGGGCTAGTCGAGCCATGAATAAAACTAAAAGCATGGCACAAACCGCTGCAGATAAAGTTGGAATTCCAACTTGGGTAAAGTATTTGATTTTTGCTGGAGCGGCAGTGTTTTCGATCTTGGTTATTATTTACTATCACTTTACTAAGTAGCTTCTTCATATTTCAAAAAGCACTATTCAATCAAAGGCACTATAGTTGCGAAGATGAGCGCAAATACTTCAACCCCAATCCATCCAGTATTAAGTAATCGACGTAGCCCGAGATCATTTGATGCCACTGCCACTATTTCTAATGACGCGTTGGTTGCGATTCTAGAAGCAGCACGTTGGGCTCCATCTGCCAATAATTTTCAACCTTGGCGTTTTCATGTCGGCGTACGTGGTGACGAAGTTTTCAATTCGATCTTAACTACATTGGTACCGTTTAACCAGAGTTGGGCTAACCGCGCATCAGCTCTAGTTTTGGTCTCAATCGTCAATCAGAATGAAGATGGAACTCCTCGCGCTCTTTCTGGCTTTGATGCTGGATTAGCGGTCAGCCAATTGACTTTTGAGGCTCATAGTCGCGACCAAGTAGCGCACCAAATGGCAGGTTTTGACGCTGCAAAAGCTGCTGAAACGTTTGCGCTACCTAACGAAATCGCTCCTATTGTTGTAATTGCAATCGGAACCCAGGGACCAGCTGAACAGCTCGAAGGCGTTTTACTTGAGCGCGAAACTGCGCCTCGTCAGCGCAAAGAGTTATCCGAAATTGTTCTAGCTGGGTTACCAATCTAAAAGCGAGAACGGATCTCCCAAAGATCAACAAATACCGGGTTAAACAAAGTACTTGCTAAGTACTTAACGCCTGCCGAACCACCAGTGCCCATTTTGGCACCAATCGTGCGCTCAACCATTTTCACATGGCGGTACCGCCATTCTTGCAAACCCTCATCGATGTCTAGTAAACGCTCGCAAACTGAAGCACTCTCTGGATCAT
>JBILOR010000095.1:0-4885 GCA_044374325.1 Candidatus Planktophila sp. | reverse complement strand
GCCGATAGAAACTAAAGCCAAAGACTTCAGTTCGAAATCGCTTTCTTGGAAATTCCACCCAAGATTCTAGTCATCACGCTGATTACTAATGAGGCAAGAACTGCGGGCCAGAAACCATCAACATCTAGTTTGTCGCTCCATTGTGCAGTCAATAACAACATCGAAGCGTTTACAACAATTAGAAATAGCCCGAAAGTTAAAATAACTGCAGGCAGTGTTAGTAGTTTAATTAGCCCACCCAGGATTGAATTTATTAATCCAAAAAGAAGTGCAACCCAAAGATAGGTAGTAAACCCACCAAGAACATCAATGCCTGGAATTAGCGCAGTTGCTATCCAGAAGGACGCAGCTAGTGCGCCCCATCGGATTAGCAATCTCATTAGTTGCGCTTTTCTCGCTTTAGTAGACCGGCGAACATGCGTGCTGGATCGTACTTGATGTCAACAACGCGTTCCTTCATTGGAATAATTGCGTTATCGGTGATCTTGATGTGCTCTGGGCAAACTTCGGTACAGCACTTTGTAATGTTGCACATTCCAAGGCCGTGCTCTTCTTGCGCAGTGCGCTTGCGATTCTTCAACATATCAAGAGGGTGCATATCTAGCTCAGCAATACGAATAAAGAAACGAGGTCCGGCAAATGACTTCTTATTCTCTTCGTGATCGCGAATTACGTGGCAAGTATCTTGGCAAAGGAAACACTCGATGCACTTGCGGAACTCTTGTGAACGCTCAACATCGATTTGTTCCATGCGAGCATCGCCTGGGGCAAGATCTGCAGGGTGCTCATAAGCCGGTATTTCCATAGCTTTGCGGTAGTTAAATGACACATCGGTTACGAGGTCTTTAATCACTGGGAAAGCGCGAAGTGGAGTAACGGTAATCGTTTCGTCTTCGCCGTATGAAGCAACTTGTGTCATACATGCAAGACGTGGCTTACCGTTGATTTCCATTGAACAAGATCCACATTTACCAGCTTTGCAATTCCAGCGAACAGCCAAGTCACCCATTTGGGTTGCTTGTACGCGGTGAATTACATCGAGGACAACTTCGCCCTCATTAGCTTCTACAACAACATCTTGTAGTCCGCCGTCGGTTGAATCGCCGCGCCAAATTCGAAGATTAAGTTTGCGAGTCATTAGTTGGAACCGCCTTTCGCAATTTCTTCGGGTGTCATGTATTTCTCTAGTTCGTGAACATCAAATAAGTCGAATAGTTCTTTTGGCATTGGTGGCAGTGGTTGTGCTTTTACATTTACCTGCTTGCCATCAAATGATGAAATGTGGTTTACCTGACGCCACTTTGAATCCATGCCTGGGAAATCATCGCGAGTGTGTCCTCCGCGTGATTCTTCGCGAGCTAGAGCAGACTTTGCAGTGCTTTCGGCAACTAACAACATGTTGTCTAAGTCGAAAGCTAAATGGAAACCAGGGTTGAACTTACGTCCGCCCGCAACTGAAACATTTGCGCTTCGTTTGCGAATATCAGCAATCTTGGCAATCGCTTCTTCAACTTCTTTGCCGGTACGAATAATGCCAACTAAGTTGTGAGTGACTTCTTGTAGTTCAGCGTGAAGTGAATATGAATTCTCGCCACCTTCGCGTGAGAAAGGCGCTTCAATTCGAGTTGCTGCTTCCTTGATCGAAGCGTCACTTACTGGATTGGCACCGTTGTTTTTAACATATTCAACAGCGCCCATTCCAGCACGACGACCGAAAACCAAAAGGTCTGAAAGTGAGTTACCGCCAAGACGGTTTGAGCCGTGCATTCCACCAGCAACTTCGCCAGCTGCAAATAGACCCGGAACGCCAACAGCTGCAGCGTTATCTGGCTCTACTTCAACGCCACCCATTACATAGTGACAAGTTGGGCCAACTTCCATAGCTTCCTTGGTGATATCCACGCCGGCTAGCTCATAGAACTGGTGCCACATAGATGGCAGGCGCTTTTTAATAACATCGGCCGGAATTCGCTTAGAAACATCTAGGAATACGCCACCATGTTCAGTGCCGCGACCGGCTTTAACTTCAGAATTGATTGCGCGCGCGACTTCATCGCGAGGCAATAACTCTGGTGGGCGGCGATTGTTATCTTGATCTAGATACCAACGATCTGCTTCGGCTTCATTGTCGGCATACTTATCTTTAAACACTTCTGGGATGTACTTAAACATAAAGCGCTCGCCATTGATGTTAGTTAGAACGCCACCTTCTCCGCGAACGGATTCGGTAACCAAAATTCCACGTACTGATGGTGGCCAGACCATTCCAGTTGGATGGAACTGTAGGAATTCCATATCAACTAAATTAGCGCCAGCTTTGAGGGCAAGAGCATGACCATCACCAGTGCCTTCCCAAGAGTTTGAAGTAATTTTGAAAGTTTTGCCGACGCCGCCAGTTGCAATTACGACTGCAGGTGCTTCAAACAAAACTTCATTTCCGCTTTCGCGCCAGTAACCATAAGCGCCAGAAACTTTGCCATTCTCTTTAAGAATGTCGGTGATAGTTAACTCGGCGAAAACTTTGATATGACTTTCCATATCGCCAGTCTCGCGACCATCTTTTTGTTGCAGAGCCACAATGCGTTGCTGCATTGTGCGAATTAATTCCAAACCAGTTCGATCGCCAACGTGAGCTAAACGTGGATATTCGTGTCCGCCGAAGTTACGTTGTGAAATCTTTCCTTCTTTAGTGCGATCAAAAAGCGCACCCCAAGTTTCGAGTTCCCAAATACGATCAGGAGATTCTTTGGCATGTAGTTCAGCCATGCGATAGTGATTTAGGAATTTTCCACCGCGCATAGTGTCGCGGAAGTGAACCATCCAACTATCTTTATCGTTTACGTTACCCATTGAGGCAGCGGCGCCACCTTCAGCCATAACGGTGTGGGCTTTGCCAAATAGTGATTTACAGATGATTGCTACGCGTAAACCTGCTTCGCGAGCTTCAACGGCAGCACGTAGACCAGCGCCACCTGCGCCAATGATTAGTACGTCGTAGTTATGACGTTCCATATTTGTCATTTACTCGTGCCCCTTTTAGAAGAAGTAGAAATTGGTCCAGGCGCCAGTTGCAACTTGGCGAACATAAATATCAGCAAAAGCAACTGCAGCTAATGAATACCACGCAAATTGTTGGTGGTAATGATTAAGAATCGAAACGCGAGTCCATAGCTTGTAACGCACTGGATGCTTTGAGAAATTCTTTAAACGTCCACCGATTGTGTGGCGGCAAGTGTGGCAAGACAATGAATACAGCCACAACATGGTTGCACTAAGAGTTAGAACAATTGAACCAACGCTTACATGACCCCATTCACCTTCGACACTCTTAAATGAAATGACTGCGTCGTAAGTAAGAATTACGTTAAAGACTAAACCAGCGTAGAAGAACCAACGATGCGCGTTTTGCAAAATAAGTGGCGCGCGAGTTTCTCCAGTGTATTTAGTGTGTGGTTCAGCAACTGCGCATGCAGGTGGTGACATCCAGAATGAACGGTAGTAAGCCTTGCGGTAGTAATAACAAGTCATACGGAAACCAAGTGGGAAAATCAAAATAATTAAAGCTGGCGATAGTGCAAAGTTAAAAATTTCGGCACTAACTGGAGTGAATCCCAAAATAGTTGCTTCGGGAACACAGGCTTCAGATAAACATGGTGAATAGAAAGGAGAGATCAGGTGATCTTTGTAGTAGTTAGCATTTTCAAATGCGCGGAAAGTTGCATAGATGATGAATGAAAACAGAACTCCGAAAGTAATTGCTGGTTCTAGCCACCATTTATCGGTGCGTAAGGTGCGCTCTTTGATCTTGGCGCGGCCTGGTGAAAAGACTCCCGACATATTTCACGACTCCCTTAGTTCTTAACTCATAAAACTCTAAGGCGAAGTCTCCTCTCATGGCTTTCGGTGCGCTAGGTAGATTCTTGTTTGAACGCTATGAAATCAGCCACAAGCCCTTGCAGAAAGGCCCCGCGAAAAAGATCAGCCAAAAAACGGCTGGGTTGAACGGTAAAGAAAATATGGCGGAGGGCGAGGGATTTGAACCCTCGAGGCTTTCACCTGCCGGTTTTCAAGACCGGTGCACTCGGCCGCTATGCGAGCCCTCCGCGGCGTAATCTACCTGAGGTTGGCGCTTATCTAAAATTGAGAAGAAATTGCCAGATGGTTAAGCGGGAAGTTCGAGTAGCTCTTCAATCACAATCGCAACTCCGTCATCGGTATGTGGCAACGCAACTGATTTAGCGTGTTTCGGGCCATCTGGGTGGCCATCTGCCATTGCATATGAGCGGCCACACCATTGCAGCATTGAGAAATCATTTGGATTGTCACCGAATGAGACACAGTCAGCGGCATCAATATTTAAGCGTGCTGCCATTTTCGCCAGCGTAGCGCCTTTAGAAACACCTATCGCGGAAATTTCTAATAGTGAGTCATGTGGATTTGAATGTGTAACAGTCACAATTCCATTTAGCTCTTTAAGTGCGATTTCTAGCATTTCATCAGATGAAAGCTCTTGATCAGAACAGCGCGCCAATAATTTAAGTGCAGGCGCTGCCATTATTTCTTCGATCTCTTCAACGCCAACATTATCTAAACCGACATCCCATCGAGGTATGTATTTTTTTTCACGATGGAAATAATTATGTGATTCGACTGCGAAACTTACTTGAGGTATAGCTGCTCGTAATCTCTTTACAGTTTCAAGTTGAGCATCAACAGGCATCAACCATTCTTCGAGAACTTTTCCATTATGTAAGTCATAAAGCATTGCGCCATTGCCACAAATTGCATTGCCGATTCCGAATGCTTCTTTAATCTCGGGCATCCAACGCGGCGGGCGACCGGTTACAAAGAAAATCTCAATTCCCATTGCATGTGCGCGACGGAA
>JBILOR010000094.1:0-4933 GCA_044374325.1 Candidatus Planktophila sp. | reverse complement strand
TCTGATGGCGATGTTATTGGTCAAGCAAAAACAGGTACCGGCAAGACCCTTGGCTTTGGTATTCCAATTATTGAGCGCATCATCGCGCCGCTTGATGCAGAGTGGGATTCCCTTGAATTTAAAGGTCAACCACAAGCTCTTGTAGTTGTACCAACTCGCGAACTTTGCGTACAGGTAACCAAGGATATTTCTGAACTAGTTGGCAATCGAGGGGTGCGAGTACTGGCTGTCTATGGCGGCCGCGCATTTGAACCACAAATTGAGGCTCTTGAACAAGGCGTTGAAATAGTGGTCGGAACCCCTGGTCGCCTGCTTGATCTTTATCGACAAGGACAACTAAAGCTTAAGAACGTTTCACGTTTAGTCCTGGATGAAGCTGACGAAATGTTGGATCTTGGCTTCTTGCCAGATGTCGAAAAAATCTTCACCAGCACTCCTAATCGCCAACAAACAATGCTCTTTTCGGCAACCATGCCTGGTGACATCATCGCTCTTGCTCGTCGCTTTATGAATCAGCCTGTACATATCCGTACGCAAGACAATGAAGATGAAGGCGCCGTAGTTTCTAAGATTGAGCAGCATGTCGTGCGCGCACATGCTTTAGATAAAATTGAAATGCTTGCTCGAATTCTGCAATCTGAAGGTCGCGGACCAACGATTGTTTTCTGCCGCACCAAACGCACTTGCCAAAAAACTGCTGACGATTTGTTAGAACGCGGATTTAAATCAGACACTATTCATGGCGATCTCGGTCAAGGTGCCCGCGAAAAAGCACTCAATGACTTTAAGGCTGGAAAATCCGATGTACTGGTTGCAACCGATGTTGCTGCTCGCGGAATTGATATTGATGGCATCACGCACGTAGTTAATTACCAATGCCCCGAAGATGAGAAGACTTACGTGCACCGAATTGGACGTACCGCTCGCGCTGGCGCACATGGAATTTCAGTCACTTTTGTTGACTGGGATGAACTAGCTCGCTGGAAAATGATTGACACCGCCTTAAATCTAAATCTGGGTGAACCTGAAGAAACCTATTCTTCTTCTGATTCACTCTTCGCTAAATTTAAGATTCCAGTTGGTTCTACTGGCCGGATAAGCGTTGCTAAGAAAGTAGCGCCAGTTAAGCGCGCCCCTTCTACTCAAAAGCCAAAGAGCGAGAGTGCGCCCGAAAAGCCTAAAACAGAGCGCGTAAAGCGTGATCGCGTTCGTACAAAGCGAATTTCTGACTAAAAAATCTTAAGTTCTTCTAAGATCGAATAAGCAGCATCACGGTATTGCTGAGCTACATTGCAATTTTTATCGTCAGTTAACACGCTAACCAATTTAGCTTCAGCTGCTAAAACTTCAGCTGCTACTGAAATTTCGCCATCTAGCAAATTCAATTCGCTGGCAATCATTCTGGCTAACTCTGAATTATCTGCGGCGAAATATGGCAAAGCTTTAACTGGCGCAGACGTTATCTTCATAACTGACAAAGCACCTCTAAGCGAGTGAATACTCGCTCGCACTGGGGTGATAACTAATTGAGCACTCTTTAAGACTAGTTCTAACTCTGCCGTAAAAATTGGCGCTGAATCAATTAAGACTAAATCGTACTTCTCTGGAATCTGTGAGATTAAAGCAGCTAGCGAATCAGTTGCGGTGTTTGGTCGTAGATCAAAGCGTTCACTGCAGTTAATTACATTCTCGCGGGTACGTTCGTGACCGAGTTTGAAAGTTAGCGCTCCTGAGGAATCTAAATCAATTACTAAAGCTTTCTTGCCAAATTCAGCACAGGCCACCGCCAAGGCGTGAGTTAAAGTGGTTTTGCCTACACCGCCGGCAAAGCTCGCTAATACAACTATCGGGGTACTCATGCAGCGTTTACTCCCCAACGAATTTTGGCTTCAATTAAAACAGGTGGCAATAAACCATCAAATGGAAGAACGAGCAGACTCTTGCGAAGAGCAATCATTGCAATATCCGTTGCTAACCCCTGTCCGGGCAAAGTTGGCCAGCCATATAGTGCGCGGGCCCAGTTAGGTAATGCAGCCCCGGCTAATGCGGCGACTGCAGCCCAAGCTGGAGCTGCCGGCGTAGCAAAGCGAACTGCAGTTGGTAGTGGCGGAATCGTTAAAAATAGGGCAGCACGTTTGGCATCATCGCTGGCAATTAACTCAGGTGCAATATCAATGAAGTATTGCTTCATTTGAGCGACACTTTTTGGAACCATTGATTCATCAATACCTACGGCGTTTGCAAAGAGCACCATTTCGAAAACATACTGATCTCGTTCTGCTTCAGTTAACGAGAGTCCAGACCTCACGGCTACGTCTAAAAATGAATCAACCATTGCCATGTGAACCCAAAGCAATAGTTTTGGATCATCTAGGCCAAGGTGTGCATGAATTTTGCGAACTCGAGCCGATAATTCATTTGCTTGCTCAGGTGTTCCAAAAGTTAAAGTAGATACGTAATCACCTGTGCGTTGCAAACGACCCCAAGCGTCTTCACGAAAATTTGAATGCTCTGCAACGCCGGCCATGGCTTGCGGATGAAGCGCTTGCTGAAACAGCGCACGAATACCACCAATTAGCATTGCTGGATCTGAATGAATCTTCCAGGTAATTGAAGATGGTGCGAATAAACCTAAATCGACGGCACTCATTGCGCTATGAAAGCTCTAATCGCATCAACCAGCATCTGAACTGAAATCGCCGCAAGTAAGAGGCCGGCTATGCGGGCCACCAGATTTACGCCAGATTCCTTAATAACTTTCAAAATCGTAGTTGAAGAAATAAGCACAAGGGCAATGACGACATGAACTGCAAGAACTGCCGCTACTAAACCAATTGCCTGGCCAGAATTTTGAACTTGTTGCACGAAGATCATGGTGGCCACAATCGCACCTGGCCCAGCTAGTAGCGGGGTGCCAAGTGGCACTAGTGCCACATTCTTATCTCGTGCCTCAGTTGAACCTGAATCCTTGCCAGTTAGCAACTCAAGGGAAACTAGTAGCAGCAATAGACCACCGGCTGCTTGAAGTGAGGCAATCGAAATATGTAGGTAGTCCAGAATAAATTGACCAAAGATCGCAAAGAATGAAATTACAAAAAGAGAGACGCTGGCAGCTTGCACCGCTAATTTGCGGCGTTCTTTAGGTGTTCGATCGGCGACTAAGCCCAGAAAAATTGGAGCAGCACCCGGTGGATCGAAAATTACAAAAAGCGTTACAAAACTTTGGATCGCAAAAGTAACTGCCCCAACCTCAGCAAGATTCATGCCGTTACCACCCTTCTAGCATCAGCCATAGCTTCTAAACGTTCCCATTCTGCTGGATCAGTCACGTTTTCGCCTAACGAGTTTAATTTGCCAGTACCGTGATAATCACTCGAACCAGTCATAACTAGATCTAAATCACTTGCAATACTCAACAAACTCAGGCGTTCTTCATTGCTTTGGTCGCGATGGTTTACCTCAATACCATTTAAGCCGGCTGCCTTAAGATCAATAAAATCTGAACTTTGCAAAATTTGTCCACGTAGCGATGCAAAAGGATGGGCAATTACTGCCACTCCCCCTGCCGCACGAATCAATTTAATCGCTTCAACTGGGGTTGGCGCTAAGTGAGCTACGTAATACTTCGAGCCATTGTTGAGCAACTCTAAGAAAGCTTCATCACGAGACTTAATTATTTTCTTGGCAACTAGCGCATCTGCTAAGTGTGGTCTGCCCATGGTGGCTCCTGGCGGCATCGCAGCTTCAACATCTGATACCGAAATATCAATCCCATCGGCTTGCATTAATTCAATCATTTTGCGCATTCGCGGTAATCGCTCATCACGCGTATTTTCTAGGGCTTCTAGCAGCGCTGAGTTAGTACCATCGAAAAGTAGGCCCAACATATGAACGCTGACGCCTGATTCGGTTAAGCAGGAAATCTCAGCACCTAACACTAATTTTAAGTCACCACGCAAAGTTTGAATAGCGCTTGACCATCCGGCAATGGCATCATGATCGGTAATTGCCAAAGTATCTAAACCCTGCGCTAGCGCTTTATTTACGAGTTGAGCTGGGGTGTCAGTGCCATCACTGACAGTTGTGTGAGTATGTAAATCAATCATTTGATTCCCGTCCTCTTATTACCACTAAAGCACAACCAACTAAAATTAAGACCACTCCCGGAATAATTCCAACTGGTGGTTTCTGACCCATCCACCACACCGCTAACAGTGCGCTAACTGGAACTTCAAAAAAGACGATCAGTGAAACTATTGCAGGTGACACACGCTTCAAAGCCGAGTTAAACATTGTGTGACCCAAAATCTGAGCACCAGCGATTAACCCAATTAATATCCACCAATCGCGCGCAGAGTAATCAAACAATTGGTTTCCACTAATTAGCGCGATAGGTAGCGCTGTCAGAGCACAAACAAAATAGCAAACCGTTGTGTAGGTAGTGGTTTCAAGAGTTCGTTGCGCACGCGAACCAGCCATCATGTAGCCAGCGGCAAGTGCAGCTGAAACCAGCGCCGCGATATCTCCCATAAATGCGCGAAATGAAATTTGTAAATCCACTCCAGAAATGAGTAGCACGCCAAGAAAGGCAACACCCATTCCTAGCCAAACTTTTGAAGGAATATGTTGGCCAGAGAGTTTTACAAAGATCGCTGCGAAAATTGGTTGAAGCGCAACGATTGCAGTACCTGATGCAACACTGGTGTAGCGCATTGCGAGAAAGAAACCGCCGAAGTGCAATGCCAGAATAAAACCGGCAAAAGCAGACCATTTGATGCCATTTCGATCGGGATGGTGCTTGATAGAAAATGGTGCGGTAAGAAATGAACCGCCAAGATTTCGCCAGAAAATTAACACCCAAATTGGCATTGCGCTCATTGCAATTAATGGCCCTGAAGTGCCAATGCCAATAATGCCTATCCCCATGCGAATC
>JBILOR010000171.1:0-4952 GCA_044374325.1 Candidatus Planktophila sp. | reverse complement strand
TGGCATATGTCGTGATTGGTTCGCCGACCACAGTTGTTTCAGGGAAACGAATTGTTTTTGCAATGATGGTTTCGAAAACATCTTCCGGATACTTTTCCAGAATTGTGGTTAGAACTTCGCGATTGTGCACAGTCTTGCGTTCGTACATGGTGGCCAGAATTCCAATTAACTTTAATTGTGGATTTAAGAAATTCTTAACTTTGTCGAGGTTTCCCTTTAACTCAATGAAACCGTGCAACGCAAAGTATTCACATTGCAATGGAACAATAACTTCATCGGCTGCGACAAGTGCGTTGATAGTCAATTGACCCATCGTTGGTTGGCAATCAATCAAGATGACGTCGTAGCGATCTTTCAAGGAATTTAAAGTCCGCTTTAAGAACTGCTGTCCGCCGATTTCAGCACCGAGTGTGGTTTCGGCAGTACCCAAGTCACGGTTTGCCGGCAAGAAATCCAAGCCCGGAACTGATGACTTTAAAATGATCTGATCAACATCGGCTGCTGGATCCATAAGTGTGTAATAAACGGTCTGTTCGAGTGGCAAGCTGTGAGCATTTACGCCAAGACCAAGTGATAGACCACCTTGTGGATCGAAGTCGACGAGTAAAACTTTGCGGCCAAGTTCGGTAAGAGCTGCACCCAAGTTAATTGTCGAAGTTGTTTTACCTACGCCACCTTTTTGATTAAAGAGTGCGATTACTTTTGCTGGTAAACCTTCTTGTGGGGCAGGAGGTGTCTTAAAGTTCTTAGGCGTTTTACCCAAGAGGTTGGCCGTAGTAGCCACGTCCTCTTCAATTGTCGATTTAGCGTTCAAGCGTTAAACCTCTTTCTGCTTAGGTGCGTGAGCCTACGCATCGAATAGCCCCGTGAGCAAGTAGTGTTCACCCGTGGAAACGCCGGGTACTCAGAGTTCAGGAATCGATGTCGCATCTGATGCCATCGAAGCAAGTGCGCCAAGCAATGAATTCAGCGTCCACCTGGCTAACTTCGATGGCCCCTTTGATCTACTACTGCAGCTTATTTCGCGCCACAAACTTGATATCACCGAAATTTCGCTAAGCCTGGTTACCGATGAATTTATTGCATTTATCCGAGCCCTGGAGTTATCGGGAGAGGGATGGCGCTTAGATCAGGCGACTGAATTCTTAGTTGTTGCCGCTACTTTGCTCGACCTTAAGGCCGCACGCTTATTGCCATCGGGTGAAGTTGAAGATGAAGAAGATCTCGCACTTCTTGAAGCTCGGGACTTGCTCTTCGCTCGCTTGCTGCAATACCGCGCATTTAAAGAGATTGCAGCGACCTTTGGCGAGCGCATAACCCTGCAGGATAAGGCTTTCCCTCGCGTTGTAGCCCTTGATCCCGCCCTTTCTGCCTTGCTACCTGAAGTTTTAATTGGCGTCGGTGCAGAGCGCTTTGCCGCCATTGCTGACCGAGTTCTTACGCCAAAAACTCCAGCCCTGGTCTCCGTTGAACACTTACATATGCCGCTAGTTAGCGTTGCTGAAGAGTCTAAAGGCGTAGTTGAGGCTTTGCGTAAGTCCAAGACCTTAAGTTTTCGCAGCCTGATTGCCGATGCGGGTAGCACCTTGGTTGTAGTCGCTAGATTCCTGAGTCTGCTCGACCTTTATCGCCAAGGCGTACTCCGCTTTGATCAGGTTGCAGCCTTGGGTGAGCTACAGATCAGTTGGATTGGCAGTGAATCTGGCGAGGTTGAAATCTCCGACGAGTTTGATATTCCAGTGGTCTTAGAAGATAGCGAGGGCGAAAATGTCTAATGTAGAACTTGAGCGTTCTATCGAAGCGATCCTGATGGTGGTCGACGAGCCAGTCACTGAGTTGACGCTAGCTTCGGTCCTGGTTGTGACCATCGACGAGGTCGTGGCAGCCCTTGAAAGCCTTGCGACCTCTTACGAAGGGCGAGGATTTGAACTGCGCGCTGTGGCCGGCGGATGGCGTTTCTATAGCCACCCAGATTGTGCGCCAGCAGTAGAAAAATTCGTCCTTGATGGCCAGCAGAATCGATTGACCCAAGCTGCCCTGGAAACCTTGGCTGTGATTGCTTATCGCCAGCCTGTTAGCCGAGCCCGCGTTTCGGCTATCCGAGGCGTGAATGTTGAAGCCGTTATGAAGACCTTGATTACTCGTGGCTTGGTTGAGGAATATGGTCTAGAACAGGAAACCGGCGCAATTCTTTATAAGACAACCAGTTATTTCCTTGAACGCCTAGGGGTTAATTCCTTGGACGATCTTCCAGCTCTGGCTCCATACCTGCCTGATCTTGATCGTCTTGATGAAATTCTCGACTCGCTAACCGATTAGTCCAAGGCAGACCAATTAGTGCTGGATAGGGAAGAGGCGGTATCTTTAGCGCCTTAACCTGACTGTCGAGGAGATAGCCAAATGGCCGAGATGCGCCTTAATAAAATAATTGCCGATGCGGGAATCACTAGCCGCCGTGGCGCCGATGAACTCATAGCCGATGGTCGAGTTACCGTCGATGGACGTCCAGTTCGGGAACTTGGTGCCAAAATTGACCCAGATAACCATGAAGTGGCAGTTGATGGTGAGACAATTCGCCGTTCTTTGACTAAGTCTTATTTAGTACTTCATAAGCCAAAAGGTGTTTTGTCAACGATGTATGACCCAGAAGGTCGCCCATCTTTGGCTGATTTCATCGATTTGCGCAAAGAGCGTTTATTCCATGTTGGCCGCCTTGATAAGGATTCTGAAGGTCTGATTTTGTTAACTAATGATGGTGACCTGACATTCCGGGCAACCCACCCTTCATTTGGACTGGAAAAGACCTACATTATCGAGTTCGAAGGACGCCTGGAAACAGGGGTAGACAAGGTACTTTTAAAGGGCGTAGAGCTCGAAGATGGCATGGGTCGAGTACTTAGTTTTAAGCAGCTTTCGGCTAATTGGATAGAGGTAAAGATTCACGAGGGCCGCTACCACATCATTCGCCGCCTTATGGAAGCTGTCGGGGTAGAGGTGCTGCGTTTGATCCGAACTAACTTCGGGCCGATCTCGCTGGGCGACACACCTGAGGGACGCTGGCGTGACCTCAATGAACAAGAATTGTTAAATATACAGAAGGCTTTAAATCTAAAGTAATAAATCTATTTGTCTATATTACTAGAATATCTATTTCTATATTTATCGATATTTATGCTGGGTCTTATATATTTGTCGATAATAGTGAGGAATTTGAGCGTAAAAAGTTCAAGCAATATATCTTTATCGACAATCACGTAAGAAGTTGTATGCGTGGTTCCTCATTCGACTGCAGTCAGTCGGCCTATATCTAGATCTATCGTTAAGTAGATTTAACGGTAAACATTTAATAATTAAAAACGAAAAAAGGGGAGTTCAAGGTACCCTTAACCATGGTTTTAAGAGCAATTCGAGGCGCTACCCAGGTGAGCGTGAATTCAAGCGTGGCTATAGGCGATGGCGTGCGTGAACTCTTGCCTGCCATGCTCAAAGCCAATGGCCTCCAAGTTGATCACGTGATCTCAGTCTTAATGACCGCCACCCCAGATTTAACTGCCGATTTTCCAGCAGCAGCAGCTCGCGATGTTGGCTTTGCCGGCACCCCGTTGATCTGCGCGGTTGAGATCGATGTGACAGGTGCACTTGACCGGATAATCCGAGTATTGATGCATGTTGAAAGTGAGAAAAGTAAGGGCGAAATCAGCCACATTTACCTTCATGGCGCGACGGCTCTGCGCAAAGATTTAGCCCAGTAAAGAGCGGTCTGTGCAGACTAAATCCGTTCGTATCGTAGGTGCGGGCCTAATCGGAACCTCGATTGGTCTAGCGCTTAAGGCTGCCGGAGCGGCTGTTGAATTTGTAGATGTTGACTCAAGCGCCGAACTTTTGGCCAATGACCTAGTGAAAGCTTCGAAGTTAGAAAGCCCGAATCTGGTAATCATTGCGACGCCACCTTCCTCCTTCAAATCCGCTATTGAGCGTGAATCAACTCTCAACCCTCAAGCGATACTTATGGATATTGGTAGCGTCAAGACAAAACCTGTACTTGAGGTTTCAACTATGGATGGCCTTTTGTACAGGTTCTGCGGCACCCATCCGATGGCAGGGCGTGAGGTTAGTGGGGCAGTATCTGCTCGAGCCGATCTCTTCTTAGATCGGGCCTGGGTGATTACCCCTACGCCCGAAACTTCAAATGAGGCCAAGGCAATGGCCCTTGAAGTAATTGCTGCCTGCGGAGCTCAAGTGGTCGAAATGAGCGCAGAAGATCACGATCAGCGGGTTGCGATGATTTCGCATCTGCCACAAACCGTTAGTTCGCTTCTCGCCTCGCAACTTTGCGGATCTAGCCCAGAAGCTCTGGCGCTAGCCGGAGGCGGTTTACGAGACACCGTTCGAATAGCGGGTTCAGACCCAAAGCTTTGGGGCGAGATCTTGGCCGCCAATGAAGCAGCCCTGATGCCATTGTTAATAAGTCTACAAAGTGATCTTTCAGATCTAATCTCAGCTGCAAGTGGACCTGCGAAATGGGAGTCGCTAGTTGCCGCTGGCAAAGCGGGCAAGAGTGCTATTCCTGGCAAGCATGGTGGCAAATCTCGAGAATATAGCTACCTGCCAATTGTCATTGATGACCGACCTGGGCAGCTCGGATCACTTTTCAATGCTTGCGCGAAAGCAAATGTGAATATTGAAGATCTCGCACTGGAACATTCACCTGGTCAACTAACTGCCGTTATAACGCTAGCAATTGCGTCCGAAGATATCGACAGATTAAGTGATTTCTTAACAAAAGATGGTTGGAACGTTCACTCAGTTAGTAAGTAGATGTCACAAAGATGAGGTAAATCCTCACGCTTTAAGCAACGTAGAATAAGGGTCATTATGGGCATAGTTGTAGCAATAGATGGCCCTAGTGGTTCGGGTAAATCAAGCACCTCAAAATCAGTGGCAATGCGATC
>JBILOR010000093.1:0-4960 GCA_044374325.1 Candidatus Planktophila sp. | reverse complement strand
GGAGTACTCGTGATGTGGGGTCTAGTCAGTTATCTACACAGTGGTGACGCCCACGCTCATGGCAGCGAAACTGCTATTCATGAAGACGCGGATCATCACGACGAAGAATCTGAACATCATGACGAAGAAACACATGATGATGAGGCAGATCATCACGACGAAGAAATGCCAGCCGGATAATGAGCCGTTCAAACCCAAGAGTACTTAGCACTTTAGAGCGCGCTGGCGGATTCGCAAGTGCTCAAGAGGTTTATCGTCTTATGCAGCGTGAAGGCGAAAGCATTGGTTTAACTACGGTTTATCGCTCTTTACAGAGCCTAGTAAATGACAAAATCGTTGATGTACTAAGACGTGATGATGGTGAGGCTATCTATCGTCTCTGCGGAGATGCCCACCATCATCACTTAGTCTGCAAAGGCTGCGGCGATACCGTTGAAATTGAAGGTGGCGCAATCGAGAAGTGGGCCAAAACAATGGCTGAAGAATTTGGCTTTCGCGAAGTCGGTCATACAGCAGAGATATTTGGCCTCTGCAGTAAGTGTTGATAGCTACGCCTTACCGAATCTGCGATCTCTAGTTGAATATTCCTCAATAGCTCGCCACAAAGTTTTGCGATCTACATCTGGCCACAGCACATCTAGAAATACGAACTCGGCATAAACTGATTGCCAAGGCAAGAAGTTGCTCGTGCGTTGCTCGCCCGATGAACGTAAGAACAAATCCACATCACTCATCTTGGGTTGGTTTAAATACCTAGCAAATGTTTTCTCAGTAATAGCATCTGCTATAACTTTGCCGCGTTTTACATCGCGAGCTAGTTCAGAAGCTGCATCAACGATTTCAGAGCGACCGCCATAGTTAACGCACATATTTAAAGTTAAAGTTTTATTCCTAGCGGTTAGCTCTTCGGCAATTTCGAGTTCATTGATCACACTCTGCCAGAGTCGCTTTGGCCGGCCTACCCAGCGAATACGAACGCCCATCTCATTCATTTGATCACGACGACGACGGATCACATCGCGGTTAAAGCCCATTAAAAATTTCACTTCTTCGGGTGAGCGACGCCAGTTCTCAGTGCTAAATGCGTAGGCGCTGATCTCTTTAACGCCATATTCGATAGCGCCTTCAACCACATCGAATAGTGCTGCTTCACCAGCTTCGTGACCGGCTGTGCGCGGTAAGCCACGCTTCTTAGCCCAGCGCCCATTGCCATCCATGACTATTGCTACGTGATTTGGAATTTGAATCTTGCTCATACGCGCTCCACCATCGGCATGCTACGAAGACCGCGTTCTAAGTGCCAGTGCAGGTAGGCGGTGATTAAGCCATTAGCTTCGCGGCGATTGCGAAGTTCACTGGCACTCGCACTCTCCCAATCACCCGAAAGTAAGTCGCCCATCAGCTTTAGCGTTTCAACTGCCGGGGTTGCCGAAGCTGATGGTCGGCAATCTAAACAAACTGAACCGCCACCGACTAAGGAGAAGTAGCGATGTGGTCCTTCTTTTTCACAACGCGAACAGTTAGTCATTGAAGGTGCGTATCCCCCGATGGCTAGTGAGCGCAATAAGAAAGCATCGAGAATAAGTGACGAGTCGTAACGTTTCTCGGCTAACACTTTTAGCGCACCTACTACTAAGTTAAATTCTTGTAGCGCTGGTTCGCGTTCTTGGGGCGTGAAACGTTCAGTGGTTTCTAAAATCGCAGAGGCAATAGTCCAGCGTTGATAATCATTTGCGAGCTCTTCGCCATAGTTTGCAATTGCTTCGACTTGAGTAACAGTGTCGAAAGTTTTTCCAATGTGAAGTTGAATATCAACATGGCTTCCGGGTTCAAGGCGTGCACCGAATTTAGACATTGTGCGACGAACCCCTTTTGCTACACCACGAACGCGACCATGTTCGCGAGTAAGCATGGTGATAATGCGATCGGCTTCACCCAATTTCTGGGTGCGCAGAATTAACGCTTCATCACGGTAGAGGCTCACTGGCCTAAAGTAACGGGCTCAGTTAGCGAATAGCGCGATTGATCGCCGAAACCACGGCTTTTAGTGAGGCAGTGGTGGTATTTGGATCAATTCCCACGCCCCAGAAAACTTCGCCTTCAATTGCGCACTCTAGATAGGCAGCAGCTGATGCATCGCCACCTGCACTAAGTGCATGCTCGTAATAATCCAAAACTCGAACATCGACGCCGTAGGCCTGCAGAATGTTGCAGAAGGCCGCAATTGGGCCATTGCCTTCGCCGCTTAGTTCAACTAATTGACCACGATCTAGAATTGAAATCGATAACTGCACATCTTGATCAAGGACTGACGTTTGTGACAATCCTTTTAGGCGGAAGCGACCCCACTTCTTATCGTCGTTGGCAGTTGGTAGATATTCATCTTCAAAGACCTGCCACATGGCATCGCCGGTAATTTCGCCGCCTTCAGTATCGGTCTTTTGTTGAACTACTTTTGAGAACTCAATCTGCAAACGACGAGGCAGATCAAGATGATGTTCGTTCTTCATTAAGTACGCGACGCCACCTTTGCCCGATTGTGAATTAACGCGAATCACGGCTTCGTAAGTGCGACCAATATCTAGTGGATCAATAGGTAGATATGGAACTGCCCAAGTGAAATCTTTAACTTCCTTGCCAGCTGCTTTGGCATCAATTGCTAAATGATCAAAGCCTTTCTTGATGGCATCTTGGTGTGAACCTGAAAAAGCGGTGAAAACTAAATCGCCACCGTATGGGTGACGCTCTGGTACGCGAAGTTGATTGGCATATTCAACGGTGCGACGAGTTTCATCGAGGTTTGAGAAATCAATCATTGGGTCAATGCCATGGCTGACTAAGTTCATGCCAAGCGTCACTAAACAAACATTGCCGGTGCGCTCGCCATTACCAAACAAGGTTCCTTCGATGCGATCAGCACCTGCTAAGTAGCCCAATTCAGCGGCTGCAACGCCTGTACCGCGGTCGTTATGTGGGTGCAATGAAACAATCACACAGTCGCGATTATCTAGATTGCGACACATCCATTCAATTGAATCGGCATAAACATTTGGCGTTGCCATTTCAACGGTAGCTGGCAAGTTCATAATGGTTTTCCAGGTTGGGGTTGGTTTCCAGATAGCATTAACCGCATTACAAACTTCAACTGCGAATTCTAATTCAGTTCCGGTATAGGACTCGGGGCTATATTCAAAGGAAACTAAGGTGCCTGGGACTGTTGCGACTTTATCTAGGCAATACTGCGCCGCATCGGTTGCGATCTTTTTGATGCCATCTTTATCTTGGCCAAAGACCACGCGACGTTGCAAGGTTGAAGTTGAGTTATACAGGTGAACGATCGCTTGCTTAGCGCCTTTGATCGATTCGAAGGTGCGATCAATTAAAGTCTCGCGAGCTTGAGTTAAAACCTGAATAACAACATCATCAGGGATTAAACCATCTTCAATAATCTTGCGCACGAAATCAAAGTCGGTCTGGCTGGCACTTGGGAAACCAACTTCGATTTCCTTGTAGCCCATCGCTACTAGCAACTTAAACATCGCTAATTTGCGCGGCGTATCCATTGGGTCGATTAGCGCTTGATTGCCATCGCGCAGATCGACTGAACACCACTTAGGGGCAACCTTGATTTGCTTAGTTGGCCAAGTGCGATCGGTTAGATCAACTGGAATGAAAGATGAATATCGATGCACTGGCATCACAGAAGGTTTTTGCTTTGGAAAGTTCATTTATAACTCCTACTTTTAATTGGTTTGTGGACTGGTTGAACCGGTACGACAAACCCCGCGGCGAGGGGACCGGTTACTTGTCCCCGCCACGGCGGCTAAGTAGGAGCGCCTGTTGAAAGGCTGACTTTGACATGGCTAAAGGGTAACCCTTTGGCAGGTAACCCAGCAAGTTTCTCGCGCATTAAAGAACTGGCAGGTAGCGATCTAGTTCGAAAGCAGTTACTTGGCGGCGATATTCCTGCCATTCAGCGCGCTTATTTCGAAGCACGAATTCAAAGACATCAGCACCAAGAGTCTCGCGCACTAGATCGGATTTCTCCATCTCGATAATCGCTTCATTTAAATTACTTGGCAACGGGCACACATCTGTTGAATCAGCTGGAGCCAATACATAGCCTTCTTCAACACCCTTTAAACCAGCTGCGAGCATTACGGCATATGCCAAATATGGATTACAAGCCGAATCAGGTGAGCGGAATTCAATTCGAGTTGAATTCTCTTTCTTTGGTTTATACATCGGCACTCGAACTAATGAACCGCGAGCACTTGGCCCCCAGTTAGCAAAAGCTGGTGCTTCGCCGCCACCATGTAAACGCTTGTATGAGTTAACCCATTGATTGGTAATCAAAGTAATTTCAGGTGCATGCTTTAAAAGGCCTGCAATAAATGAGCGACCGACTTTGGAAAGATTTAGTTCGGCCGATGCATCAAAGAAGGCATTCTCTTCGCCCTTAAAGAGTGAAACGTGAGTGTGCATTCCGCTGCCCGGATGTTCAGTAAATGGCTTTGGCATGAAACTAGCGTGGAACCCTTGTTCTAGCGCAACTTCTTTAATGACATGACGGAAAGTCATTATGTTGTCGGCAGTGCTTAACGCATCGGCATAACGCAGATCGATCTCTTGCTGGCCAGGTGCGCCTTCGTGATGTGAGAACTCAACGCTAATACCCATTGCTTCTAACATCGTGATTGCTTGACGACGGAAATCATGACCGACGATCGATGGCGTGTGATCGAAGTAGCCACCAGCATCAACTGGCACTGGAGCTTCGCCAGCAACTGGTTGATTTTTAAATAAGAAGAATTCAATTTCGGGGTGGGTGTAACAGGTGTAACCCATCTCGGCGGCCTTGTTCAAAGTGCGACGCAAAACATTGCGCGGATCAGTCATTGAAGCTGAACCATCGGGCATTGCGATATCGCAATACATGCGAGCCGCCCCTGGAGCTTCG
>JBILOR010000013.1:0-17144 GCA_044374325.1 Candidatus Planktophila sp. | reverse complement strand
ATTGCATTCGAACATATTCCAGCTGGTGCCGGTCACCGCGAACTTCCAGTGCACCGAGTCTTCTTAGTTGAAACCGGAATTCACATCATTGAAACCATGAAGCTAGATGAATTAGCTGAAACTGGTGTCAGCGAATTCTTATTTGTATTAACACCGCTAAATCTGCAAGGTGCAACTGGTTCACCAACGCGTCCACTGGCAGTATTGGTTTAATCCAACTCATGAGCAGCGAGAAAACCCACGTTCAGCTATTAGCTGAGTTCGCTGCCAATACCAAAGTACTTGCGCCAAATATCGCAGCAGATGCACGAGAGCGAATTCTGGATGTTCTCGGAAATAGTTTGGCTGGTCGCGCTGAATCTCTGCACGAATCAGACCCCGATCGCGCGGTAGAGCGAGTTGTTGCAGCCTGGGGCGGCACGCCAACATCAAGTGTGATTGGTTCAGAACTTAAATTACCTTCGGCAAGTGCTGCGCTAATTAATGGCACCTTGGCGCACATTCTAGATTTCGACGATACCCATTTGCCATCGGTTCTTCATCCTTCGGCCTCAATTGTTCCAACCGCACTCGCTGTTGCTGAAGAAGTTAACGCATCACCTGATCAAATTCTGCGTTCAGTTGCCATCGGTATCGAAATAACTAATCGCCTAGGCATGGCTTCCTACATTCCAAGTGCGGGAAATTCAATCTTCTTTGAGAAAGGTTTCCACGCGACTTCAATCTGCGGAACTATCGGTGCTTCAGTGACAGCAGCGATTTTGTATGGCTTAGATGCCACGAAAATAGCTGATGCCATGGGTATTGCGGCCAGCATGGGCGCTGGAATTATTGAAGCTAACCGCACTGGCGGCACAGTTAAGCGAATTCATTGTGGTTGGGCAGCCCATGGTGGCGTAGTTGCTGCGAGCATGGCGCGCGAAGGAATCACTGGTCCCCCAACAGTGCTCGAAGGTCGTTTTGGTTTCTTTAACGCTTACCTCGATGGGCAATACGATGCGAACGCCCTCCTTGATGGATTAGGCGATCGTTGGGAATTATTAAAGACTGCCTACAAACCGTATCCAACAAATCATTTCACTCATCCAGGAATTGATTGCGCACTTGCTATTCGCGCTACCGGAATTCAAGGCGCCGATGTTGAGAGTATTGAATTAGGCGTAGCAGCTCCAGTGATTCGAACTATCGGCGAACCACGCGAAGAGAAGATTCATCCAAAATCTGGTTACCACGGAAAATTCTCAGCTCCCTACACCTTGGCTACTGCTTTTCTTGGTGGTGGCGGGTTAGGTGTTTATCTTGATGATTTCTCGGAAAACACTTGGGACCAACCAGAACGCTTAGAGCTGGCCGCTAAAGTAAATGTGGTTGCTGATGATCAAGCAACTCAAATTTTTCCTAATGCTTTCGCTGCTGTTCTAACTGTAAAAACCAAAGATGGCCAAACACATACGCATAGAGTTGCTGCCAGTTTAGGAAGTAAGGAATCTCCACTCACCAGAGCACAGTTAATGCAGAAATTTAGCTTGAATGCTTCTCGCTATCTGGCAGCTGATGCGGTTGAACAAGTATCAAAGTATGTTAACTTTGAAAATCAGGGCGATCTAGCTGCCTTAATGAAACTCTTATCTACTAAGAGCGCATGAACCGCCGCGTTTATCAAGATCCGCGGGTAGTTGCGCTAATTGCAGCCATGGGTCTAGGCGCTGTGATGTTTGATAACACCGCAGTCACTACTGCAATTCCATCAATTCAAGCTGACTTCAACGCCGAAACAAGTGCTTTGCAATGGATTCTGAGCGCCTTAAGTATTACAACCGGAACGATTTTGCCGTTTGCTGGTGCTTTCGGCGATAAGTGGGGTGCGCTTAAAGCCTTTCGCATAGGAATGATTATCTTTGGAACTGGCGCTTTGCTCGCCTCTTTCGCTACATCTTTTCCCATGTTGCTCGCTTGTCGAATATTTCAAGGTTTTGGCTTGGCATTTATGTTGCCAAATGGGGCTGCAATTTTAAATGCCAATGTAGATCCTAATTCGCGCAATAAAGCTGTTGGTCTCTGGATTAGCTTTAGCTCAGCTGGTTTGGTACTTGGCCCATTGTTCGGCGGGTTTCTAACTCAAGCTTATGGCTGGCATGCACTTTTCTACTGCCAGCCCGTGATTTCATTGATCGGTTTATCTCTGACATTCCTTTTGCACGAAAGTGAAACCCACAAAAATATAAATCCGATTGATGTACGAGGAATTCTCACGATCAGTACCGCAACGTTATTTTTCTCAGCCGGTGTAATCGATTTAGGCCGCGCAAGGCCACATCCAATTTTAGACATTGTGCTTATCTCCTTTGGTGCATTCTTATATTGGGCTTTCTATCGAATTGAGAGTCGAGTCGCTCACCCGCTAATAGATCCGGCCTGGTTTAAATCTCGCCGAGTACGTGGCGTTTTAATCGCTTGTTTTATTTATAACGCCACAATTCCGGCTGCCACCTTGCTAGTGGCACTCTTTAGCCAGAAAACTTTAGAATTTTCACCTCGCATGGGTGGCTTAGTAATTCTTCTAATGTGTGTTTGTATGCCACTTGGTTCTACCATCTTGGGCAAAGTTAAAAGTTCTAGTGAACTGCGCAAGGTAATGCTCTTAGCTTCATTCTTGCTTGGCGTTGATTACATAGTTATCGCACTCTTTGCGCAAAGCCCAATGCCAATATTCTTGTTTACTCTAATCTTTTCTGGTTTCTTTGCTGGAATCCTCTTTGCCGGCGACACTGTGGCAATTATGGAATCTCTCGAACCTGCTAAAGCTGCATCGGGCATGGCGGCGCTTTCTATGGTTCGTCAGATTTCGGCAGTAATTGGCATCGCCATGATCGGAACCATCAGCGAAGTCATTGGAAACATGGCAGATAACGCTGTCACGGGCCGACTTTGGGGCATTGCAATAAGCGGAATTATTACTTTTAGCGCTTGGTTAATGCTTAGAGACGGATTAAAGAAAGATCAGTTAGTTTAATTTCACTACCCGCTTCAAAAAGTGTCCAGCTTCGATTAGCAATATCAATTACTTCGCATTGGCCAGGTGCGACATAGCTACTTGCTGGGTACTTAACAGTTTGACCAGCAACACCATTTGCGCCCATTGGGCGAATGTCGCCAAAAGCATTTGCATCAATTTGCGTTTTGATTTGAGTTACTGAACCTTCGTCACTTTCGCGGCGATTCCACTTAGGGGCGCCGTAGAACCAAGCGATTGCAACTGCGCCATTTGGCGTGTAGGCCCCGAGGCGAAGTGAGTGTGGCGGAACCCAAGTATGGTCGCCAGCAACAATTACATCGCCTGACATATGTAGTTCGCCTTCAAGTACTAAGAACTCTTCGGCGCATTCATAGCTACCATCAATTGGTCGTGACCAACCGACTGGAAAGTTAACAATCATCACGCTGTTCCCATTTTCCCAAGTATGCAAACGATGCATTTTCACGACATCAGTTGAATCAGGAATCGGCACTTCGACTGCGCCAGACATGTCACGCAGATCTTGGCTCTTGATAACGGCCATCTTTGCCTACTTTCCGGTTGCTAAGGTGCGACGAGCAATTTTGGCAATTGCTTCATCGATCATTCGACCTTTGGCATCTAGTGCGACGCCGCCGCCAGCTGCCGCTAAGCGATCGAGAATATCTTGCGCTGCAGCTAACTCGTCAGCGTTCGGCGTGAAAACTTCATTAGCGATTTCAATTTGAGCTGGATGTATGCAAGCGCGGCCGAAATAGCCCCACTCTTTGAAATCTTGCGAACTCTTGCGATATGCATCGAGGTCTTTAAAGTTAGTTGAAACCGCGGCAACTGGCGGATTTATACCGGCAGCCGCACTCGCAAAGACCGCCATGCTGCGGGCAAATTGTGTAGTGGTCTCACCAGCTGTTCCAGAAGTGCCTAAATCTGCACGTAAATCAGCTTCACCTAGCTGCAAACGAGTAACTCGAGGCCCAGTTGCAATTGATTGCGCATTAAATACGCCGGCCGCCGATTCAATTAGCGCCGATACTTCTAATTTCTTGGTGATGCCGCGAGAGTTCTCAAGCCCAGTTAACAATGAATCAAGATTTTGAATTTCGGCCAAAGTTGTAGCCTTCGCCAGAACGATTCCACGGCTATTCTTATGTACTGCAGCTGCCAAATCTGATTCGAGAGCACCTTTTTCAGGATTAACCCGGACCCAAATTTCTACTTCAGAATTCAAATCATTAAGAAATGTAGCTAAGTTCTGACGAGCTAAATCTTTTTCAGTTGGCGAAACGCCATCTTCGAGATCAACAATTAGCGCATCTGCGCCACGACCAAGAGCTTTGGTTAAACGCACTAAATCATTGGCTGGAACGTAAAGATGGCTACGTGCGCTCATTATCCGATTTGAGTCTTTCCGCTTAGTAGTGACTTAGCAATAACCATCTTCATGATGTCATTAGTGCCTTCGCCAATCGACATCAGCGGTGCATCACGATAAAGGCGTTCAACTACATACTCGGTTGAATAGCCGTAACCTCCGTGAACGCGCATTGCTTCGAGAGATGCCATGATGGCAACTTCGCTAGCAAAGTACTTAGCCATTCCTGCTTCCATATCAACACGTTCGCCAGCATCAGCTTTTGAAGCTGCCCAATAAGTCATTAAACGAGCTGCTTGTAAGTTTGTTGCAATCTCAGCCAACTTCAATTGAATTGCTTGGAAATCACTAATTGGCTGACCGAATGCTTTACGTTCTTTAGAGTAATTGATTGCTGCTTCATAAGATGCTTGGGCAATACCAACTGAGCGTGCTGCAATATTAACGCGACCTGTCTCTAAGCCACTTAATACTTGCTGCATTCCGCGACCCTCAACGCCACCAAGCAGGTTTTCTTTTGGTACTCGCACATTATTAAGAACTACTTCGCATGACTCAGTACCTTTATAGCCAAGTTTTCCAATGTCTTTCAAGACTTCAAAACCTGGTGTGCCAGCCTCGACTAAAATTACGCTCATTCCTTTATGTGCAGGTGATGCATTTGGATCAGTCTTAACCAAGACTGGTAGCGGGTCGGCATAACGAGCATTTGTAATCCAAGTTTTAGAACCATTGATTACATATTCGTCGCCTTCAAGGCGAGCAGTAGTGCGAATACCCTGCAGATCGGTACCTGCATCTGGCTCAGTTAATCCGATACCGGTTCGGCGCTTGCCAGTTGCTAGATCTGGCAAGTACTTATCTTTCTGTTCTTGAGTTCCGTGGTGCGCAATCATCCAACAAGAAAGTGAGTGGCTACCAAGAATTCCTGCTACGCCCATCCAGCCGCGAGCAATTTCTTCAAATACTAAAGCGAATGAAACCATGTCAACATTTAAGCCGCCGTATTCTTCTGGAATTGTCATTCCAAAGAGACCCATCTCGGCCATGGTCGCAACTATCTCGGTTGGGTAAATACCTTCTTTTTCATACTGGTTAGCAACGGGCTTGATTTCTTTCTCGACAAACTCGCGCAGCACTTTTTTAAATGCTAACTGCTCAGCGTTTAAGTTGAAATCCATTTTTAGCTCCTAGTTCTAACTTAACCAAATACCGGAAGTGCTCGACCATCAGATAACTCTTGCCAAGAAAGCTCAACTACTTGATCACAAGCGGGGCTCTCGATACCGACAAGTCTAGTTAGCATGATTACTTTTTCGCTCAGCAGAACGCGAGCAATTACATATGGTGGAACAAAGCCCTCGCCAGGTGCGCGATGCACGGTGGTCCAGGAATCTACAGTGCCAGTGCCGCTTGCTTCGCGCCATGTCAGATTCTCGGTGGCGCAAGAAATGCAGATCGCACGTGGGTACCACTGGAATTGATCACAAGTTGAGCAGTATTGAATAAGTAATTTTCGCTCCCGGGTAGCAGCCCAGAATGGCTCGCTGATTGCATCTTCGTGAGGCAAGTAAGGAAACATTAATTTGCCCCCAGAATCACGGTGGCATTTGTCGAAAGAATTCCGCCAGTGCCATGGGCTACAGCTAATTTCGCATTAGCTACCTGCCGATCACCGCATTCACCGCGTAACTGACGTACTGCTTCGATCAATAACAAAATTCCATACTGGCCAGGGTGACAGTAGGAAAGTCCACCGCCATTGGTATTCAATGGAAATGAGCCGCCTGGTCTGGTTTTTCCATCAAGCACAAAATCTGCACCTTCACCTTTGCCAGCAAAACCTAAACCTTCGAGCGAGAGCAGTGTGGTGATTGTGAACGAGTCATAAAGTTCAACCACATCAATGTCCGCACGGGTTACTCCGGCCATTGCAAATGCGATGTCTCCACTTTGTTTTGCACCAGTTACTCGCAAATCGCGGTGAGTGGTCATCGAGGTATTCGTAGTGGATTCGCCAAAACCTAGAATTAAAACGGGCTTGCTCTTTAAGTTCTTAGCAATTTCAGAATTTGTAATGATGATTGCGCCACCACCATCGGTAACCAAACAGCAATCACTTGCTCGCAAAGGCGATGAAATCAGGTCGGCGCTTTCTAACTCTGCAACGGTTAGCGATGCTGAGCCATAGCGATAAGCCTTTGGATTCAAGAGTGCCCATTCGCGAGCACTAATTGCGATTTCAGAAAGTGCGGCACGGCCATTTGGAACATCATGAATGTATCGTTGAGCTGCCATGGCGTAATAACTAAGTGGAAACAATGGGCCATATGCCGTTTCGAATTGAGCTTCCGGAGTGTGATGTTCTACTACCCCGCCAAGCGAGCGAGATTTAGCCGAACGTTGATTAGATGCAAAGGAAATCACAACAACATTGCATTGACCGCTGGCAACTGCGTGATAAGCGCGGGCTACATACATCTCAAAAGAACTACCGCCAGCGAAAGTTGAGTCAGTAAATTTAGGTTCGATGCCTAAGTAATCAGCTAACGAACTAGCTGAGAACCGGGAAATCGCGTTAGTTGCGATGCCATCAACATCGCTGATCTTTAAGCCCGCATCAGCCAGTGCTCGCGAAACCGCTTGAGCTTGGAGCTCAAGAATTGATTTATTGGTAACGCCTAAATCGCACTCTGCGGCACCAACAATTACTGGGGTTTTCATGCTTAACGCCAAACTACCTTTGCGGTAATTGGCGCAACTGCTGGGCGAATAATCAGGCCGTTAGTATCGACAACATCAATTTTTAACGAAATTGATACCTCTGTACTGCTAGTTTCGGTCACCTCACCGCTTACCTGAACGTACTCTTCGGCAAATACTAAGCCGGCGTATCTAAAATCTAACTCAGAAATAAAGGCGCCCTCGCCTAGCCAATCTTGAATAGCTTGCACAACATAAGCTCCAAATACTTGGCCATCTACTACTGGTGCCTTTAAGCCCTTTGACGCTAAATATTCTTGGTCATAATGCAAACGGTGCCAATCCCAGGTTGCGCCAGCATACGCAATCATGGAAGTTAGAGTGCAATGTTTAGTTAGAACTGGAACTTGATCGCCAACTTTTACTTGAATCATTTGTTGGCCTCCAATGCAACCCAAATCAAAGATTCGGTGTTGGTGGCCAAAAGTTCATTACGTTGATTGCGATATGTGGCGGTACTAAACATTGTGGCCATCGCTACGCCTTTTGAATTCACACGTTCAGTTATCTCGTCGATTTTCCAGGTTACGTGCAATACATCTGTGGAATGAACGTACTGATGAAATTTATAACTATTTCCACCGCGTAACAATTTAGTGTTTGGTATTTCGATATCCCAGAAGTGGCCGGCATAGCCATCTTCATTCATCGGCAAGTTCGCATATTGATTGGTGTCGCAGATCAAGGTAAGTGGCGCGATTTCGCGAGCTGCATACATTGGGTTGTTATCTTCTACTGCTAGCGCGAAATATCGGCCAGCTGCAGTTCCGAAAGGTTCAGGGGCGATGTAGGTACGTTCAGTACCAACCATCGACTTGATTGCATCGGTAAGCAGGGTCATGGCAAAACTGCTAACGGAAATACTTCGAGCAAGAATTCTGGTCGCAGCAATGAATGACAAAGCGCGCCGGTAGATGATGGCCATGGCTTAGTTAGTAAGTTTTCGCGCACCTTTGCTACGCCGCGATATTCCTTCAACCCCTTAGGCACCACGTATTCAATGGTATTTACTAGGGCTTCTGGGCCAACGCCAGCCTCATTTAGAACTAGCAAAATTGCCTCGTAAGTTGACTGTGCTTGAGCCACGATATCGCCGGCATGTGTTGCTTCTTGAGTTTCCATATCGAGTGAAGCAAACCCGGACATATAAAGAGTTTTTCCAGCGATTACTCCTGGGGTATATGACAAAGTGTCATAACGTTTCCAGCCTGGGTTAACACCTTTAAGTGGGTGGTGCGATGCAACTAAGTCAATCGCAACTAGTACACCAGGCTTATGAAGCTGTGACATTAAAATCCCGCCTGCACCTGGAAACACACCTGCGCCACCAAGTAACTCTTTGCGTACTCGAGATGTCTTGCCATAAATAGTTCTGGTCTCAGGCATTGAATAGTCATAAGTTGTAACTGCGTTATCAAGTGATAGACCAACTTGCGAAAGTAATTCGCCGCCGCGCTCTAAGCAGTAACGATACTGCGCTACGAAATCACCCTCGTGAACCACGTTGCCATCTTTATCAATTGGCAAAAGAGTTGGCAAAAATACTGAACCATCATGTCCTTCAGTAACTGTGTTACGAGCCCAATTAAAATCATCGCCGCTAAGTAACTTTTTGCCGCCGCCTTTAGTTGTATAAACCTCAATTTCAATAAATGCTTCTGGCCGTAGTAACGCATCGACCATGACGGTAGTAATTGTTGGGGTATGTCCATTAAAGCGAGCAATACGTACCGCTTGTGCTTCGGCGTAGTGAGGCAAACCGCTGACAGTTACATTTTCAACAACGCGAGTAATGTCAGCAAAAGTCATGCCGGCAGCTTCGAGAATGCATTCGATTTTGTCGTATGCGGTATTAACTTGATCGGTCATTCCGCCAACGACAATCATGCGGCCGGTTTCAGCGTTAAAGGTGCTAGCAGTGTGCCCCGAGATAAAGGCATCGGTTTCGGTTGCTAGCCCTAAGCTAAATGTGTAATCGGAATATTTATACCAAGGGTAGACACTTGGTTCGATAGCTTTAAATTTACTCATTTAGCCCTCCCTATTTGCCTAACGTAGCAATTTTGGCCGCAATTGTGGCGATCTGTGCCACGCTTTCAATGTGCAATATCTCATCGGCTGCCGCAATAGCAGCTGTTTGGTTCGAGCATTGCAGAAGAAACTTTTCAGTAAGCGCTTCAAGTGTCAGCCGGTTATTTGGGCCGCCGGCACTTGCAGCCACTTTGCCAGTAAAAGTTCGCCCATCGGTAGTTGTGATATCAACGTATCCAGCTGCGGCAGCCGCGGCAGATACCTCGCTCTTTTCCGAAAATTCAAATTTGCTAGCGAGCACAATAACTTCGGGGCGCTTAATTGATTCGGGCTCAAAGGTATCAACCACTAATGCACCATCAATCAAAAGGGCAGCAACTGACCAAGGCAGCGAAAACTTTGCATCATAAGGAGTCTTTGGTTCATTCTTTTCGCTTCGCGGATGACAAACAATTTTTGCTGAATCTGGATGCACAACAGCTGAGATTTTTGCAATATCGGCAATTGAAACTCCAGTTGTTTTAGCGCTTGCCCAAGCAATTTTCACAGCGTCAAGAGTTACGTGCGATAACTGACATGCAGGATATGGCTTGATTGTTATCAGTGCGCATTGCCAATCTTTCCCTAAATCTTTGGTAACACTTGCAAAGTCCGCTGGTCGAGCACTTAGTGCGTTGAAGATTCCGTACTGACCTTCGATTACTGATTCCGGGCCACTTGCACCATTAGCTGCCATATTGGCAGCAGTAACGCCACCTTGCGCCGCAATTCCTGGGTGAATTTGTTTAGTGGATGAACCAGTATTTAAAAATTCAAGCAGGCCACCTGAGAAGCTGCCAGCGATTCCCATCGCATTTACCGTTTGCGACACTGATAACTTCATTAATTTTGCTGCCACAACTGACGCAGCGATAGTTCCGCAAACTTGTGTGGCATGTAATCCGCGAGCATGGAAACCATGAGGAGTTGCAGCGCCAATTCGGCAGATAACTTCTAGACCAGCAGCGTACGCCGTTATTACCTCGGCACCTGTTGCATTTAGTGATTCACCAATTGCCATCGCGACAGGCAAAGTTGGCGCAGTTGCATGAACTAAACCGCCTGCGTGAGTGTCATCGAAATCAAGAGCATGAATCAAGATGGCGTTTACAAATGCGGCAGCTGGAACCGATGTCTTATTGCTGCTGCCCCAGATAGTTGCAGCACTAGATTCGCCATATTGCGCAACAGTTGTCGCAGCCGCGTGTGCTACTGCAGTCGAACGACCGCCAACTGCATCACCGAAACCATCTAGTGCGTGCTCTTTGACAATATTTTGAACACTTGCAGGCAGGTCAGACCAGGTGAGTTTTAAAGCCCACTCTGCTAATTCCTGCGCAGTACTCATTTAGCAGTAAATGCCTGGTCTGCTGAAAGCTGCGAAACCTTAGCTTCGTCATAATTGAGTAAATCACTCAAGACGTATTCAGCGTCTTCATTACGTTGAGGTGCGCGACGATTATCAGTACGTGCTGGCCCAGCCTTAACGGGCGTCGCTACTTGTTTAACTTTTCCATAACGAGGGTGATCAGTTTCAATGATCATTTCGCGAGCAATAGTGTGTGGCTCAACCAAACTTTGGGCCACGGTATTAATTGGTCCGCACGGAATTGATTCAGCATAAAGCTTGGGCAGCCAGTAGTTAACACTTTGTTTTGCCAGAATTTCTTCGAGCATTGGGATCAAAATATCTTTATTCTTCAAGCGAGCTGCAAAATTAACAAAACGCTCATCTGTGGCTAGCTCGGGACGTTCGATAACTACGGTTAAACGCTGCCAGAACTTCTCTTTGGCGCAACCAACAATTAACCAACCATCAGCAGCTTCAAAAGCCTGGAAAGGAACGAGTGAAGGGTGCGCTGAATGATGTGTTCGAACAGGTTCGAAGCCGGCATTCAAATGCCAAGCGGCTGGGTAAGTAAGCATTCCTATTGCAGTGTCATACAAGCTAACATCGCAATCCATGCCGACACCATCGCGACGAGCCGCGTGCAGTGCAACCAATAACGAAATTGTTGAAATTAAGCCACCAGAATAATCAACCATCGATAAACCGGATTTTGTTGGTGGGCCATCTGGCTCTCCGGTTAGATCCATCCAGCCCGCTAAACCTTGCAAAATATAGTCATATCCGGGTTCTTGTGAACGAGGCCCAGTCATGCCGAAACCTGTTAATGAACAACAAACTATTTTTGGATTCAAATGTTTCAAATCGTCATAAGTAATTCGCATCTTCTTAGGTACATCGCCACGTAGGTTGCTATAAACAACATCAGAGACTTTAACTAAATCCTCAAACACCGCACGACCAGCTGGGGTATTTAAATTCAGCGAAATAGATCGCTTATTGCGGTTGAATGATTCGAAAAATAGTGAATCTTCGCCTTCGGCATATGGCGGCACATATCGGCCTACATCGCCACCAACCGATGGATCTTCAACTTTAATTACTTCAGCACCCATGTCAGCTAAGTGAACAGTTGCAAAAGGCCCAGCACCGTACTGTTCGACCGAAAGAATTCGTACATCGGCTAATGGCAACATCTGATTAACCTCGAACCAAACTTGGAATCATTTCGATAATTTGGTTCTGCGCTTGTCGCACAGTTGCATTATCAAGTCCATGCGTAGGTGGGCTCAACTTAACGGTGTTAGCCAGGCCTTCGTAACGAGCAATCTTTTCAATGACTTCGTCGGTGTCGCCAGCCAAAGTTAGGGCATCAACCATTTCATCTGGCACTACATCACCTAGGTCATCACTTGATACCCCAGTTTTGAATTTTTCAATGACGGCATTTTGTTGATCAAGCATTCCGTGGAATTCAAAGAAGTCCGCGTACGTTTTCACGGTTGCGTAGAAACCAATTAAGCCAGCTGCCCAACGCTTTGCTTGCTTGGCATCTTTATCAATTGCACAAGCTGCAGATACAACAACATCAAGTTCTTTAGGTTCACGGCCAGATTTTTCCCGGCCTTCGGTTAGCCAAGGTCCCAGCATTTCGCCGAGATACTTTGGTGAACAAAGTTCATGTGAAATCCAACCATCACCAATTTCGCCAGCGAGCTTGGTCATAACTGGGCCCATGCCTCCCAGGTAAATTGGAATGTTTGTACGTGCTGGAGTGAACGGGCGAGTAAAGCCACGGATATCAATGCGTTCGAATTCACCTTCAAAGGTCATGCGCTCACCTAAGTGTGATTGCGCCATGATCTGTCGCACGATTGCTACGGTCTCGCGGATATGTGCAACTGGTTTACCCCAACGAGCATTGTGCCAATCTTGATTTAATCGTTCGACGCCACTACCTAAACCTAAAATGAATCTACCGTTGCTCATCTCATCTAAATCAAGTGCTTCAAGAGCAGTAATCAGCGGACTGCGTGTAAATGCCAACGCAATTGCAGTTCCAATACCGATAGAAGATGTACCAGCTGCCATTGCTGCGGCAGAAATTGTTGCACTGCGATGAAGCTCGGGAACCCAAACAACTTCGGCGCCAGCTTTCTCTGCGCGTTGTGCGGCATCAACTAATTCGGCAAGGGTTTCACCCCATGGTGCATAAGTTATTTTTAAACCCATGATTCAAACTCCTCACTTGGCAGCGGTTTCGAAGCCAGATAGTCTTTTCCACCTATTGAGACGCTGTTCCAATAATGTAATTCTCTCTCATACGTGAAGGTAGGGCAACCTTTTGAGTACTAATTCGACAGTAATAACTCGAGATCGTTCCGCCCTGTGGATCACCATCAATCGACCAGATGATTTGAATGCTCTCACTCCTGACGTTGTCGCTGGGTTAAATTCTGCTTGCGATGAAGTTGAAAAGGATCAGAGCATTAGAGCTCTAGTTATCACTGGTTCATCGGGTGGAACAACCGAAAACTTCTCGGTTGGTATGGATATTGAATTCCTAGGAAAATGTTTTGCCGATATTGATGGTGTTTTTATTCCTTTCGTCACATCAGTTCACAAAGTTTTACTACGACTCGAATCACTTGATGTGCCTGTGATAGCTGCGGTTAATGGATTTGCCCGTGCTGGTGGTTTTGAAGTTCTGGTTGCCGCAGATTTAGTTGTAATAGCTAATGAAGCTCGAATCGGAGATCTGCATGTCGCGAGTGGCTTACCACCTGGCGCAGGCGCAACTTTTCGAAGCCGCAACAAATTAGGCGATCAACGTGCAAAGGCTTTGCTCTTTAGCTCAGGCACTCTGACTGGGCCAGAGGCTGTTGCTGCGGGCCTTGCACTTAGCTCAGCCCCCCGCACCGAATTAACTGACGCAGTTAATAAATTAGTTTCAACATTTAGTAAGTCGCCTCGAAATGCACTGGCAAAAACAAAAGCCGGTTTTACTCAAACTCAAGGTTTAACCAATAAACAGAGTTGGGAAGTTGAAATCGGAATCTTTCGAGATTTCCTGTTAAACGATCCGATGGCTGCCGAAGGCTTTAACTCATACAAAGAGGGACGTAAACCAAATTGGCTATGACAAGTGCAATTGAAATTACTGAAGAACTTCGTTCAACTTTAGTTCGAGTCGGAAATTACACCCACCCACTATTTAGTGATCTAGAAGTGGCTAAGAAGTCAGGTATGCCAGCCTTACCGCTACCTGGTCAAGCCCTGCTATTGCTCGCTGGTGGAGCTGCCGAAAACAGTGGACTAATCGATGATGCGATTGCGCTAGTTGGCTTAAGCGAAACACTCTTCTTGAAACCCGCATTTGCTGGCGACTCTGTCACCCTTGAGCTAACCGAACTTGATCGCACCCCAACATCTAAGGGTGACAAAACAATTGCCAACTTCTCATGGCGTATTACTAACCAAAGTGGTGAAATTTTGGCAACGACTACTGCCGCCATGTTAATGCGTGCTTAAACGTTCGCCCAATAACTTTCCAAAAGTAATTGAAGGCATGACTAACATGCCGCCAACAAATGATTGACCCATGGTTGCGGCCGAGCCAAGAACTTCACCAGCGGCATAAAGATTTGGAATTACTTCGCCATTGTTCTTACGTACGCGCAGATCAGCATCAACATCAATACCCGAGAAAGTAATTAGCGTAACGGCATGATTTTGAAGTGAGTAGAAAGGTCCCTTTTCAATTGGAGCTGGTCGGAACTTGCGACCGAATGGATCTGGATTACCAGCAGTTAAATCAGCGTTGTACTTTGCAACTGACGCAATTAATCCAGCAGAACTTATACCGGCGTTATTTGCTAACTCTTCAAGCGTCTCGCCGGCAAAGACTCCCGGCAGGACATTTGCTTGTTCTTTAAACTTCTCAATGGACCAATCGACCACCATTGGCTGACTATTTTCCATACCGACTGAATCAAAAATGGTCCAGAAAGTCATTGCTTCAATGCCAGTTAGCGCATGCTCTTTAACATCAATACTTTCTTCATCTTCGGCAACCCAACGGTTACCTGATTTATCTACATAGATTTCATAGGGAGGTCGCTCTGATGCCACCAACAGTGGGCGATCTGTCCAGCGCACACGACCAGTTCCATCAGGTGAAGGCAAGCCACCAAAGGTAGGCAGATATGTGCCGGCACCAGCTATAGCTGCACCGATTTCGCGAGCCATCAAGATTCCGTCACCAGTTGAAGTTGGCCAAGCCGCACTAACCAATGTTGCTTTTTCTAATTCTTCAAATAGTTTTGCATTAGCACCAAAACCGCCTGAGGCAATAACTGTATTTTTAGCGGTTACTTTGCTGCCGTCGGCGAGTTCTACTCCAACTACGGCGCCGTCATTTGTCGTCAAGGACTTAACCGCAGTATTTAAGCGGAGTTCAATGTTGCCATCTGCAATTGTTTTTTCAAGAAGTGCGCGCAGAACTTTAAGAATACTTCGGCCTGCTTCTGGCCCGTAATAGGTACGCGCTACTGAATATGGTTCATGGCCATAAACAATTCGAGGAGCTTCTGGGGCAAACTCGAAACCATTGTCCTCTAGCCAATCCATACCTGGCGCAGCTAAATCGGTTGCTAGGTTAACTAAATCTTTACGTGCTCCCCCATTAGAAATGCGATCGATGTCTGCGCGATGTGACTCAACGCTGTCGACTATTCCTTTTTCTTTCTGTCGGCGAGTGCCAGCAGCTGACATGTGACCACCAGATGTGTGCAGTGAGCCGCCAATGTCATCGGCTTTATCTAGCAATAAAACTTTGGCACCGTTTTTAGCCGCAGCCACCGCACATGGAATACCTGCGGTGCCTGCACCCACAATGATTAAGTCATAAACATTGGCTGACATGGCGATACCTTTCTAAATTTCCTGCATAACAATCAAAGTGCGACCCTGCTTACTAGCTGCTGTTTTAAAGGCTTCTGGCGCTTGGGCAAAGGGTAGTTCTTGGGCAATCTGCGGAATACATTTGCCCGCTTTCAAGAATTCCATGGCTTCTTCCATTAGCTCTGCAATTAGCGACCAAGGGCGACGAAGTAAGTTATATCCAATTAACTGATGCTCGGTACCTAAGAATCTAGGAGCAATCAGAGGCAATTGCACACCAGCGCTAAAGCCCAGCAAAACATGTTTGCAATCGGCGCCACCACACATAAGTGCTTTGTTTGTGATCTCGCCACCAAGACCATCAATAATTCCGCTTACGCCTTTACCGCCAGTGAGTTCCATAACTTTTGCTGGCATCTCATCGTAGGAAACATAATCAACACCTGGAATATTAATTGGTTCACGTGCTGCAGCAATTACATGAGCGCCGCGCGCGAGAGCAACCTCAACTGCTGCGCCACCAACGCCACGATTCGCACCTAAAATTAGAACACTCTGACCCTTTTGAATTTTTATTGAGTGATCTAAAATTGCTAGTGCGGTAACAATTCCAGTAAAACCGGCTGCTACATCTTTATGGCTTACGCCAGCTGGAATTTCAAACAAAACATCTCGTGGTACCGAAGCAACTGTGCGATGAATGCCAGGTGAGAACAATCCACCACCGCGCATTTCAACGAAGGCAAAATAAAGTTTGCCAGCAGCATCTCGAACTACACCTGTAGTTCCTGGAATAACTGGCATCGGTGGCCCAGGCGGAAATCTTCCTTCGGCAACTTGGCGATCAAGCGGTGATACATCGCAAATAATTACATCGACTAACTCTTCTCCTGGATTTGCAGTAACCGGAGTTGGGCGAATCTCACTCTCGCCAATAGCGGTGCACCAGAGTGCTTGGGCAGTTTCACCAGAAATAGTCATGTGGCTATCAAACAAGCATTTGAGCCAAGTTTCCACTACCTGTTCCATTCCTTAGGCTGGAATTTTGCTTTCTCCCGGAAGCGAACTGCGCTAGATTTCTTCGCATGTCAGAGACACTTACCCCGGGCCATCAAATCGTTGAAAATATGCTAACTGCGATAAAAACTCGAGATTTAGCCGGCATTCTCAATACTTATGAAGAGAGTGATGACCTTTATGTTTTCTTGGAAGGCCCTCGTTGGTCATCGCGCACATATACAAATGTAAGCGCTGGCTGGACCGCTTGGTACGGAGCTGATCTTGAGATCTACGATCATGAATGGGTTGAAGGCCCAGCTGAAATTACAGTTGGAAACATTTCATCACTTCAAGGAATCATCAATCTTCACACTAAGTCTCCGGTCCAAGAAAAGATTCTTAAGTTTCGTGGCACGTGGGTATTTCGCTTAGGTGCTGATGGACAATGGCGCATTATGCATGAACACGTATCGGCTCCCCTTGAGAATCCGTACGGCACTGGAGATTGGAAATAAATATGGCAATTTTAATTGGTACCAAAAGAAGCGCTCCGGTCGCAAAAGTTAAAGCTGGTCGTGCCTTGGCTTTGCAGATTAAAGGTAAAGGTGTGGCAAAGATGGACGTTGCATCTGCGCGCGCATCGATCATGGCTTCAGTCGAACGAGTCGATGCCA
>JBILOR010000173.1:0-17331 GCA_044374325.1 Candidatus Planktophila sp. | reverse complement strand
CAAGCTTGGCTTTCCATAGCACTGTGACAATTGATGAAGTTTATTGCGAAGGTATTTCAAATATCAGCGCTGACGATATTGCTGCGGCCAAAGTTATGAACTCAGTTATTAAATTATTAGCAATTGCTGAACTAACCGTGAAAGATGAAATTTCAGTTCGAGTTCATCCAGTTATGTTGCCGCTAACCCATCCACTGGCAAGTGTGCGCGATGCTTTCAATGCCGTTTACGTAGAGTCCGAAGCTGCTGGTCAGTTGATGTTCTACGGTCGTGGCGCAGGCGGGGCTCCAACAGCCTCGGCGATTTTGGGCGACCTGGTTGCAGTTACACGTCACCGCGCTTATTCCACAGTTGGTTACGGCGAAAGTGATTATGCAGATTTAGATATCGCACCTCTTGGCGATGTGAAATCACAGTTCTTAATCCGGCTCTGGGTGGCTGATAAATCAGGTGTTTTAGCCAGTATTGCGACAGTTTTTGCTAAGCAAGGCGTTTCGATTCAAGGCGTTCGCCAATCCGGAATGGGTGCCGACGCTGAGCTAATCGTGGTTACGCACGCAGCCACCGAAGATGATTTAGATGCCACAGTTGATGCACTTAAGGCAATGGATATCGTTAAAAATGTTGAGAGCGTAATTCGAGTCGAAGGTGTTGGTGCGTAATGGGTTTGTTTGGAAACAAAGCAACTAAATCTGCTGGTGCACATCAATGGCGCGGAGTGATCGAGGAATATCGCGATCGCTTACCTGTCTCTGCCAAGACTCCAATCGTTTCGCTGCGTGAAGGCGGAACCCCACTTATTTATGCTTGCCATTTATCGGAACTTCTTGGCAACGATATTTGGATCAAATTCGAAGGAACTAATCCAACTGGTTCCTTTAAAGATCGCGGCATGACAATGGCGATTTCTAAAGCGGCCGAAGATGGCGCTAAAGCCGTAATTTGTGCATCAACCGGAAACACTTCAGCTAGCGCTGCGGCTTACGCAGTCAAAGCCGGCATGCGTCCAGTAGTTTTAATTCCTAATGGCAAAATTGCAATGGGCAAGTTAGCGCAAGCGATCGCACACGATTCAACAATCTTGCAAGTAAATGGAAACTTTGATGATTGCTTAACTTTGGCGCGCGATCTGGCAACTGATTATCCAGTTGCTCTCGTTAACTCAGTTAACCCGTTCCGCATTGAAGGCCAAAAGACTGGCGCGTTTGAAGTTGTAGACCTGCTTGGCGATGCGCCAGATCTGCATGTACTGCCAGTTGGTAATGCCGGAAACATCACTGCTTACTGGAAGGGCTATCGCGAATATAACCAAGATCGCATCTCCACTAAGTTGCCACAAATGTGGGGTTTCCAGGCAGCGGGCTCAGCACCTATTGTTAAAAATAAAATTATTACTAACCCTGAAACAATTGCCACAGCAATTCGTATTGGTAACCCAGCTTCATGGGATCAAGCCATCGAAGCCCGCGATTCATCGGGTGGCGTGATTGATTCAGTTACCGATCGCGAAATTTTGGCGGCCTACCGCTTAATTGCAGCTAAAGAGGGCATCTTTGTTGAGCCATCTAGCGCTGCGGGTCTTGCTGGTTTGATCAAATACAAGAAGGCGAAGAAGCTGCCAACAGGTAAAAAGATTGTCATCACTGTTACTGGCCACGGACTTAAGGATGTCCAATGGGCACTTGAGGGTGCGGCTAAACCAAAGATTGTTCCGGTTAACGCTAAAGCTGCTGCGAAAGCACTCGGTCTCTAACTCGTAAGAGTTTAGAAAGAATTCAAAATGGCGAAACCAACTTTCCGCGCAACCCCAAGTCAGATTCAAGTTCCGGCAACTAGTGCCAACTTGGGTCCGGGCTTTGATTCACTGGGCTTGGCGCTACAAATGCACGATAAATATGTAGCCCGCGTAATTGATGAACCTGGGTTAGATATCGATGTAATTGGCGAAGGTGCCGACAATCTGCCTCGCAATGAAAAGAATTTATTAGTAAAGGCAATGTTTGCCGGCTTTGATTATTTAGGCGGTCGACCACGCGGGCTGGCAATTCGAGCTAAGAATGTAATTCCACATGGCCGTGGTTTGGGTTCTTCGGCTAGCGCCATAGTCGGCGGTTTAGCTCTTGCTCGCGCACTAGTTTTAGGTGGCGAAGATAAATTAAATAATGAAGTTATGTTGCAGTTAGCAACTAATCTCGAGGGTCACCCAGACAACGTGGCAGCTGCTATTTATGGTGGCGCAACTGTTGCGTGGCAAGAGAACCAACATGGCAAATTAGTTGCCCAAGCAATTTCACTTGCACCTGATCATCGAATTTCAGCAATCGCTTTTATTCCAGAGACGGCTGTATCAACCGCTAAAGCACGCAGACTTTTGCCTGAGACGATTCCATTTCGTGATGCCGTAAATAACTCAACAAATACAGCGCTCTTAGTTCATGCGCTAACTCTGCGCCCAGATTTACTCTTTGTTTCAACGCAAGATTTCTTGCATCAGTCTTATCGCGAAGAAGCGATGCCAGCCTCATTTGCCTTATTAACTAAGTTCCGCAGCGCAGGTGTCGCGGCCTTTATTTCAGGCGCTGGCCCAACTGTGCTGGTGCTTCACACTGGTGGTGCCACTGAAGTTGCTGAGCTAACTCACGCGGCCGGGGCTAATTTCCGCGTTGAAGAAGTTGCGATTTCGGCTGCGGGAGTGCTACCGTTCTGACATCTTCTTAGGCGATCTGCCTGTAACACCTGAAGATAATCTAAAAAATACCACCGGCTTTCGCCGTAAATATCTAGCCAGATATGTAAATATCTTAAATATTTCGCGCAAAAGCCATAACTGAAAAGATCACAATGACCGATACACCTGAAGTAACTCCAGTTCGTTCAAGCAGTCCTGAGCTATCAGCGATGACCCTTCCGAAACTCAAGGAAGTTGCTACTCAATTAGGAATTGATGGCGCAGCGAAGCTAAAAAAGGATGCCCTCGTAACTGCAATCGCTGATCTACAAGCAGCAAACCGCGAAGCCGCAAAGGCCGAACGCGAAGCCCGTCGCGAAGCTCGCAATGCTAAGAAGCGCGGAAATAAAGAAAATTCGAATAATTCAAACGCTAATTCAGATGATGACGGCGACGATGAGGGCGATGACAATTCATCAAGTTCATCAAATGATTCAAACTCAAATTCAAACCGCCCTAACCGCGATCGCCATGATCGTGGTCGCGATCGTGGTCGTGACCGCAATCGCGATCGTCAAGGTCGTGACCGCGGCAATCGCGAAGAGCGCGAGATCGTAATCTCTGAAGACGATGTATTGCTTCCAGTTGGCGGTATTGCCGACATCATGGAAAGTTATGCATTCATTCGTACTGGCGGATACTTGCCAAGCCCGAACGATGTTTATATCTCGCTTCAACAAGTACGCCGCTTTGGTTTGCGTAAGGGCGATGTTGTAACTGGCGCGGTTCGCCAACCTCAAGAAGGCGAGCGCCGCGAAAAGTTCAACGCACTTGTCCGTCTAGATACCATCAATGGCGTAACACCTGATGAAGCACGTAACCGCGTTGAGTTCTCAAAGCTAGTTCCGCTTTATCCGCAAGAGCGTTTGCGTCTTGAAACCGAACCAAATGTTTTGACCACTCGTGTCATCGATTTGATTTCACCAATTGGTAAAGGTCAGCGCGGACTAATTGTTTCGCCACCTAAGGCTGGTAAGACCATGGTCTTGCAGGCAATTGCTAATGCGATCACAACAAATAATCCAGAGTGTCACTTAATGGTGGTTCTAGTTGATGAGCGCCCAGAAGAAGTTACCGATATGCAGCGTTCGGTTAAGGGCGAAGTTATTGCTTCGACTTTCGATCGTCCTGCTGATGACCACACCACTGTTGCTGAGCTAGCAATTGAGCGCGCAAAGCGTTTAGTTGAGCTAGGTCATGACGTTGTTGTTCTACTTGATTCAATTACACGTTTGGGTCGCGCATATAACATCGCAGCACCTGCTTCAGGCCGAATTCTTTCTGGTGGTGTCGATTCAGCAGCGCTTTATCCACCTAAGAAGTTCTTCGGTGCAGCTCGTAATATTGAAGATGGCGGCTCACTAACAATTCTGGCAACTGCGCTCGTTGACACCGGTTCTCGCATGGATGAAGTCATCTTCGAAGAGTTCAAGGGCACCGGAAACATGGAACTTATCCTCGATCGCCGAATGGCTGATAAGCGTATTTTCCCTGCAGTAAACGTCGTGGCTTCTGGTACTCGAAAAGAAGAAATTCTGATGGGTTCTGAAGAACTAAACATTGTCTGGAAACTTCGTCGCGTACTTCACGCACTTGAGCCACAAGCAGCACTTGAGCTATTGCTTGAGAAGATGAAGGGCACTAAGTCGAATGTGGAATTCTTGATGCAGATCCAGAAGACCACTGCAGGTCCTGATAACTAAGCATTAAATTAAAAAAGCCCCTTCGCGAATTACGCGGAGGGGCTTTTTATTACACATCACTTAGTCATGAAAACTTCTTTAATAATTGTGTTAATTAAATTCGCATAACTTTCTGAATCAACTGGATTAGGGCTGAAATCATCTATTATTTTGCCCATTGTGTATGCCTGAATAAATACCGCAATAGCTTTTGGGTCGATATCTTTGCGGTAATAACCTTGATTTTGCGCATCACGAATAAGGTCAGTTAGTGCATCAGTTAGATGTTGCTGAATTTCGGCTAACTGCTTAGCAAACCGGGGACGTGAACCGGCCATAGATAAAACTTCGGCGCGATATAAACGTTCACCGCTTAACTTTGGGTCCTGGGTGCGCTTGGTGATTTCGACTAAGCCCAAGTAGATATCTTTAGGTGCTTTAGCCGTGGTCAAAATGTGGGTCATCGCCTCGACGCTGATATCTACCCACCTGGCGTATCGCTCAAGCATGGCGGTTTCAATGAGCTCGTCGAGATCTTCAAAGTGGTGATACAGCGAACCCTTTGAAATGCCGGCGGTAGCTAAAACCATGTCGACGGAAATTTCACTCGTCAGATGGGTTTTCAAAAGGGCAGTGGCAGTGTCGATCAATTTCGCCTTAGTTGGGTGAATTTTTGATCTCGCCATATCGCTATCTAAGTCGAATTGGGCTTCAAAAAGGCTGTTTACGACCTCAACTGGGCTGAGCGTGGCTGGGTTTTGTACTGCCATACTAGAATCATAGTCTAGAATTAGAGTCTATATAGACACCGTTTGGAAAGCGCCCCCGTATTTCGGCCTTGGGCTAGCGCCAAGGGTCATACCTAATGTCTTGGAGCTATGAAATGAAAGCGAGTCTTGCAAAGCGTTCACGCTTTGTTTGCGTTTTTATTTCGTTCACCTTATTACTAGGTGTTTTTCAAACGCTGCCAGTTGTATTTCCAAAGTTAGCAGCCGACAACGCAACCGCGTCTGACACAACGACTCCAGCTTGCCCAGTCATTAATGGCACGGCAGGCACTTTAAGCGGATCAAATCCAATTCGTTGCACATATTCAAATTTTCCCAACAACACTAACCAATCAGAAAACACTCCGATCGGTGCATTAGTAACTGCGACATTAGTTGGCGGCGCTGGTGGTGGCGGCGGTTCTGACGGCGGCGCGGTTGGATTCGCCGGCGGTGCTGGCGCAACAATTACAACTACATTTACCGTAACTACTACCGGATTATTTTTCTGTATCGGAAACGGCGGCGGTGGCGGACTAGCAAGTGCGAGTGCAAGTGGTGGTGGCTCTGCCGGTACCAACCCATGTGATGCAGGTGAAAACGGCGGTGCCGGTGGAAATGCTGGTAGGTATGGTTCTTCAGGTGCAGGCGGTGGCGGTGGTGCTGCAACCTTTATCGCAAGTTCAACCGGTGCTCGCTTAGTTGTAGCCGGTGGCGGCGGTGGTGGTGCCGGCGGTTCAAATGTTCAATCTGATTACGGCGCAAACACTGCCGGTAACACACATGGTGGAGGTGGTGCAGGACCACGAACCGGTGGCACTGGTGGATCTACTAATGTGGATACACCTTCTGTCGGTGACTTACCTGGCGGTGGTGGCGGTGGTGGCGGCGTTATAGGTGGATCTGGTGGTGCAGCTTTTGCCGGAAGATCTGGCGCAAATGCGCGTGAAGGTTATGCGCAAGGTGGTAATTACGGAACGAGCACCGTCTCTGCCACACCAAGTGCTGGCGGCGGTGGCAGTGCAGGAGCAAATCAAAGTGGTGGAACCGGCGCTGCTGGAAGCATTAGTTTTTATTATGAAGGTCCGTCAGTTGCTCGACCAACTCTTAACTCGATGTCGCCAGTTGTTGGAACACCACTAGTTGCAACGGCCGGATCGGTAACAACTAATAACACCGGAAGCGTGACAACTTCGTGGCAATGGCAAATTCAGACCGGTTGTACTGGCGGCCTGAGTTCAATCTCTGGTGCTACTAGTTCCTCATACACACCTGTTGCTAGCGATGTTGGAAGTTGTTTTGCAGTTCGCCAAACCAGCTATGACGCAACAGGTGCAGCGCTTGGCGTTAGCACAGCCTTAATGTCAACAACTTCAGCAGTTGTAAATGGCACGCAAGCGGCTTTATCAATTTCTGCATCAACAACTAGTGCGGCTTACAACGGCACTGCATATTCAGCGACACCTAATTTTTCTACCTCAGGCGGAACTGGAAGCGGCGCAGTTACCTACGCGATTGAATCCGGCGGAACTGCGGGCACTTGTACGCTTTCAAATTCGAGCGCTTCGGCAACTTTGACGGGAACGCAACCCGGTACGTGTTTAATATCGGCAACTAAGGCATCGGCAGATGGATATAACTCGGTAAAAACAACTACGAATTTAACTTTTACTTTTACCAAAGCTTCGCAAGCAACCTTAAATATAAGTGCGACCACAACGAGTGCCAATTACACCGGAACTGCATTTTCAGTAACGCCAAGTTTTTCATCATCAGGTGGGTCGGGTACTGGTGCAATTACTTACACCATAAATAGCGGCGGAACTGCAAGCAGCTGTTCGCTTTCATCAAGCGCGGCCAATGCAGTTTTAACTGCAACGAGTGCTGGAACTTGTTTTGTTATTGCGGGTAAAGCCGCAGATAGTAATTACCATCAAGCGATTTCAGCGAACTTGGTGATCACATTTAGTGCGACAGTACCTGGAACTATTTCCAATCTTGAGGCGCAGGCAGCTCAAAATCAGCAAGTTTCATTGAGCTGGACCGCTCCGGCGAATACCGGCGGGTCTGCAATTACTGATTACAAAGTCACCTATACCTATTGCACCCCAGCTGGCCCTGGCACAGTGACTTGCAACGGAACTGATACCGAATTCGCACACGCTGCATCTGCAAACACTTCGATAGTTGTCACAGGTTTGACCAACGGTTACATCTATTACTTCACGGTTTATGCAAAGAATGCCATCGGTTATGGCGCAGGATTTGGCCCATCAAACGGAATTCGCCCATCGAACGTCGCCGGAATTCCAACTGGTATCTCAGCGACAGCTGGAAATACTCAAGCGACAGTTACGTGGACTGCACCAAGTTCTGATGGTGGCGCAGAAATCACTGATTACACAATTCAGTATTCATCCAACGGTGGCGGTACTTGGTCGACCTTTGCACACACAGCTAGCGCCAACACATCAGCGACGGTAACGGGTCTAACTAATGGCACAACTTATGTTTTCCGTGTTGCTGCCGTGAATACAAGTGGTACCGGTACAGCAACATCAGCAAGCACCGGAGTAGTTCCGTTTTCTACTTTAAGTAAAGCTAGCAACCCGGCAATGGCTGCAACTAGTGGCTCAACTACTAGCTTGACGGTTACTTTCACAGCCGATCCTGGCGCGGCTTCAACAACTTTGAAACTTTACAGCGCTGCAACTGGAGGCACGCTAGTTGCAACTAAAACTTCAGCTACATCCCCATGGACATTTACTGGGTTGACGGCGAACACCACATATTGGGTCACTGCGACTTCTATCGGAGATGGCAATGGCTTAATTACTGGCGATGAATCTGACCGCATTTCAGGAACTACTAATTCGGTAGCTGGGCAAGCAACTTTTACAGTGAACACAAATGTTGGTGGCGATACATCAACTTCAATTTACCGAACTTCCGGTCAATCAGTCACCTTTAGTGTTACTGCTGCTAGCCCTGATGGCGGAACGCTCACTTATCAATGGCGAAAACTAGTTTCTAGCGTCTATCAAGACATTGTTGGCGCAACCACAAATACCTTAACAATTTCAAATTTAACAACTTCTGATGCAACAGGTTATTTTGTCAGAGTAACCAATACAAAAAATGGCACATCGGCAGATATTGCCTCATCAACTCGAAACCTAAACGTTGCCGCTGCGTTGTCACTAACAACTCCAACATCAGGGCTCACTGGCAACTTATCTGCGACATTTACAACCTTAACTTTGACTGCCTCGGGCGGACTTCGAAATTCTGATACCGCTTGTAGCATCACAACTGGCGCTCTTCCGGGTGGCTTAGCAATTAATCAGAGTGGATTTAATTGCCAGATTTCTGGAACACCAACGGCCACTGGTTCATTCGCTGTGATTGCAACCATCACAGATAGCAATGGTGCAACTGCATCAACTAGCTCTTTCACAATTGTGATTTCAGATATTGCTCCAGGCCAACCAACTATTACGGGCTGGACAACCACTTCGACATCTATCTCACTCTCATTTTTGGCAGGATCAAATAGCGGCAGTGCAATTACTAAATATCAGTACTCAACTGATAACGGATCTACTTGGCAAGATGCATCAGGAACTACTTCTCCGTTAGCAATCTCGTCTCTGTCTCTTTACACCACTTACTTAGTGAAAATTCGTGCTTTCAATAGCGTGGCTGGAACTGCAACAGGCTCCTCTTCCATTACTACTTCTGATATCCAGCCAGCGGCGCCAACAATTACTGGAATTACACCGACATCTTCATCGCTATCGGTAGCTTTTACGGCCGGCTCTAATTCTGGAACTGCAATAACTAAATACCAGTACTCAACTGATGGTGGCAGCACTTGGGCAGATCGAACCGATAGTGGAACTACAGCTTCTCCACTGGTTATTACAAAGTTAAGTAGCAATACCGCAACTTCGCTATCGGTTAATACTTCCTACAATGTAAAGATCCGTGCGTTTAACTCTTCCTCGGGTCTTTTCTCAGCGCAAGTTACTTCTTCCACATCAAATATTGTTCCTAACGCTCCGACTTCAGTAACCGGAACTCGAGCGGATTCATCGGTAGTAGTTAGCTGGACAGTTCCGGTCGATAATGGCGGATCGACGATTACAAGTTACACCGCCACTTCCACCCCAGGCAGCTTCACATGTAACGTTACTGGCGCTTCATCTACCAGTTGTACTGTTTCGGGTTTAACTAACGGAACCGCTTATACATTTACTGTTGTTGCCACCAACTCAGCAGGTAATTCGTTGGCTTCAACGGCATCGGCAAGTGTTACTCCAGCAACTAATGCAGGGGCACCTACTTCGGTATCTGCAACATCGAATGCGAATACTCAGTCTGTAATTACCTGGACAGCGCCAGTATCAAATGGCGGATCAGCAATTACCAATTATTTAATCGAGTATTCATCAAATGCAGGGTCAAGTTGGACTGCCGTTACCCGAACTGCATCTACGTCCACTTCCTATACTTTGACAGGTCTGGTAAATGGAACCGGCTATATATTCCGAATAGCCACGATTAACTCGGTTGGTACCGGTTCGTATTCGACCAACTCGGCAACAGCAACACCTTCAACAACACCAGGTACACCTACAAATGTAACTTCTACTGATTTTGTTTATAACGCAAGTAATAACGGCACAATTTTAGTTAGCTGGACCGCCCCAACTAATAATGGTGGCGCTGCAATTACTGACTACGTAATTGAATACTCGATCAATAACAACGGTGTTTGGAATGCGGTTTCTCATACTGCCTCAGCAGCCACTTCGTTAACTGTCACAGGTATCTCGGCGATGCCAGCGACTTATACCTTCAGAATTTCGGCTAAGAACGCATCTGGCACTGGATCAGTATCTACGGCCAGCCCAGGCATGGTTCTTAAAAAACCTGCCACACCAAGTGGTTCAGCAGTAAACGGATCTAAGACTTCGCTAAGCATTACTTTTACGGGCCTTAATCCCATTAAAACCAATATTTACTTGTATTCCAGCTCAAGCGGGGGAACTCCTGTTGCAAGTTCACTAGGAAATACCAGTTCACCAGTGACGGTAACTGGATTAACTGAAGGCACGACTTACTACGCGGCCATTGCCTCATCAAACACTTCTTACTACACAGATAGCCCAGAATCAGACCGATTCGCGATTACCACAAATGCTGCGCCGCAAGCACCGACGATTACAACACAACCAGTCTCTACCAATGTCACAAATGGCACAAGTTATACCTTAACTGTTGCTGCAACATCACCAGATGGCGGAACCATTTCTTATCAATGGAAACGAAATGGAACGAATGTTGGAACTGGAACCACAAACTCTAGTTCTCTGGCAATTGGTACTTACAGCTTTACAGTTGATGTAACTAATACTAAGAACGGTTTAAGCACTGTCTTAACTTCGAACACAGCTACCGTTCAAGTGTATTCATCAGTAACTCTTACTAATCTGTCGGTAAACCAAATCATTACTGGCAGTTATGGCACGGCATTTTCATATCAGCTAGGTGCCAGTGGTGGTCGCGCACCATATACATATAGTTACGGCGGTTATAACTCTAGTTATACCTTGCCACCAGGCGTAACGCTCGACCCTTCTACTGGTCTAATTTCAGGTACGCCAACCACCGTCGGAACATACATGTATCTAGCGGGAACTGTTACTGACTCCATTGGATCTGTTAATCAGATCGGTTGGTTTACGATCGACATTACAAAGGCAACACTTGCAACTCCGAGCGCACCCACAGTCTCTGCAACACCCAGCACATTAAAATCACTTTCAGTTTCTTGGACCGCCGTTGCCAACGCGGGTAGTTATCAAGTAAAGCTTTATTCTGGCGCTACAAATGTTGCAAATAAATTAGTTACATCTGCTACTTCCACCACATTCTCGAGCAGTGAATATTCTTCAATGGCAGATGCCACGACTTATTCTGTGAAAATTGTGGCAGTACCTTCAAACACCACTAATTACAGCAATTCGGCCGAATCCTCAGCTACAAGCGCAACTACAAATGCTCAAACTGGCCTAACGCCTACCTTTGGTTCAGTAACCAGGACCGCAGCTGGATTTACTTTCACGATTTCAAATTACAGTGCGTCCTACGGTTGGGCAGCAAGCGCCTCAATTGGCTCCGCTTCAGTTTCAGGTAGCACAGTTACGGTTACAGGTCTGAGTGCAAATACTTTGAGCACAATCACCGTTACATCTTCACGCACCGGTTACACAAGTGTGTCAGCAGATAAAGTCGGCACCTCACTTATGGCTTCATCGGTTAGCGTTGCATTGGCCGGAGGTGCTACCACAGCAACTGTCGGGACAGCTGTTGTATTGACGGCAACTGCTGATCAAGCCGGAACTGTTACCTTTAAGCAAGGCAGTACTTCGATTTGTAGTTCCGTTGCGATTTCAGCCTCACCATTTACGGCGACCTGTAGTTGGACTCCTTCTGCAGCTGGAACGGTCTCTGTAACAGCAGATTTCTCGCCAACTGCTTCAACTTCTTACGCAACTTCGACTTCGACTGCAGTTTCGGTAGTAGTTGGCAAAGGCACACTCGCATTACCTACCGGAATTAGCGTTACTGCAACTGCAGGTTCAACTTCGCAGATCGTAATTACCTTAACTGCAAACTCAAATGCAACTAATACTTATGTTTATGAATATGCAGATGCCACAACAACTACAGCAACAAGGTCATATGGCGTATTAAACGGCACTACCTACAAAGAAAATCTAACTGCCGGAACAACTTACTATTATGAATTTGTTTCAGGCGGAGACAATGTCAACTGGAATTCGAGTGCGAGTTCAATTCGTTACTCCGCAACTACTAATGTCATTTACACAGTTACCTATAGCCTCAACGGCTTAACCGGACATTCAATTTCAAGATCTTCAGACTCTTATGTAACCGGCGCAACTGCATTAGCGTTACCTTCAGTATCGCCGGCTCGTACCGGGTATACCGATCTAGGCTGGTTTGATTCAGCTTCTGGCGGAAACAAGATTGGAAATGCTGGAGCTAGCTATACGCCAACGGGATCAACAACTCTTTACTACCAATGGTCGCCAACCTCGTACACCATTACCTATAACGCAGGTACCAGTGGTTCTGGCACGGCTGTTACTCAAAACTTTGATGTAACCGCGTATCCAACCTTAAAAACACTTTCTGATGTTTCTTCACAATTTACCAGGACTGGCTACAGCGTAACTAGTTGGAATACAAACACTAACGGCACGGGCACTACCTACGCGCTAGGTGCAACTAACTATCAAAGCGCTGCGAACTTAACGCTCTATGCAATCTGGACGATTAATTCGTACACGGTAACTTTTGATTCACAAGGCGGAAGTGCGGTTACTTCTGGTTCGTTCACTTATGGCGGATCAGTAAGTTCACCGACTGCTCCTACATATTCTGGCAATGTATTTTTGGGTTGGTTTACTGGATCAACCGGTGGGACTGCACTTACTTTCCCATATACACCGGGCGGAACTAGTGCAATTACTCTCTACGCCCAGTGGAAAGCTAATCCCACATTCACTTCGATTGACGTTTCTTATGCACTTAAAGCTGGTGGGCAAACCAGAACGATTACAGGTACAAATTTAGATTTAGTCACTTCAATGACTGTTGACGGAACTGCCGCAACTATCTCGTCAAAGAACTCCACAACAATCGTATTTACAACACCGTCACTTCTTACAGGTGGTTCGAAAGCGATTGTCCTGACGTATCCAACGGCGCAAACTTTAAGTGCCGGAAACATTACTTATTATGACGTCCCTACAATTACCAACATAAGTACCGGTAGTGGATTCACAAACGGTGGGGCAACCATCACAATTACAGGTACTGCACTAAGCAGTGCCACGGCGGTGAAGATCGGCGGCGTTGACGCTGCTTCATTTACCGTTATCAGTGACACTTCGATTTCTTTTGTAACTCCAGTACTTCTTGCTGGTAACCGCCAGGTTTCGGTTACTACTCTTGGTGGATCAGCTAATTCAGCTGGCTCTGTGTCAATTGCAGTTAGCGCGCCCACGATCACTACGCAGCCATCTTCAGTTTCTAAAGTTGTTGGCGAATCAGTCACATTTACCGTAGTAGCTGCCGCACCAACTGATGGTGGAACGCTTTCTTATCAGTGGCAAAAAGCTGGGTCGAATATCACTGGTGCGACAAGTGCGAGCTATACCTTTACAACTAGCACGACAGCAGATGCAGCTAACTACACGGTAATTGTAAAGAGCACTCAGAATTCAGTTGTTTCTGCTGGCACTACATCTAGCGCAGCAGTCTTAACCATGACTGGGCAAACGCAGACGATTACGTTTACTTCGACCGTCCCAACTGGGGCGAAAGTTGCTGGATCTACCTACACAGTTACAGCAACCGGTGGAAGTTCTGGAAATTCCGTTTCTTTCACTTCGCTAACTACAACGCAATGTACGATCGCTTCAGGCGTTGTCACTTTCAAAGCGGTTGGCACTTGTACGATCGCAGCTAACCAAACTGGAAACACAACTTATGCTGCTGCAACGCAAGCAACCCAAGACATAACAGTTGCCAAGGGTGATCCAAATTTAGGTGCTCTAACTATCTCGAATGGAACTTTTGGGTCCACAGTTACCAGCGGAATTACGGACCCTACTAAAGGAACACTTGCCGGAACTTTTGCTTACACTTCAAGCAACGCCTCAGTTGCTACCGTTAGCGGAAGTACTTTGACGATTACAGGTGCCGGAACTTCTACCATTACAGCGACATTTACACCTTCAGATACCACTAATTACAACATAGCCACGGTATCGGGCACTTTTACTGTCAATAAAGGAACTCTCTCTACTCCCGCAGCCCCAATCAATCTTTCTGCAACCGCCGGAACTCTAAAGTCAATTAATGCAACCTTTAACGCCGTGAGTGGTGCGAGCTCGTACACAATTCAAATTATCTCTGCCGCAGATAACACAACAGTTGTAGCGACAATAACCGGAATCACTTCTACAACGCCAACTCTTTCAGATAGCGCTTTGGCTGACGGAACTTCTTACAAATTAAAACTTAAGGCAATCGGGGGAGCAAACTACAACGACTCAGCGCTCTCTAGTCTTTCAACTGCGGTTACAACTACTTCTTCTTACACAATTACTTATTCGGCAAACAGCGCCGATAGTGGAACTGTTCCAGCCAGTGGTTTATACATAACTGGGGCTAGCGGAACTTTAGTAAGTGCTAATACCGGAAGCCTTGCCCGAGTTGGATTCACTTTTGCTGGTTGGAATACGGCTGCAAACGGTTCAGGTACAGATTACGCAGCAACTGGAAGTGCCACTTACTCAAATACGGCCAATGTAATCATGTATGCCAAGTGGACCGCACTAGTTCCTACCATCACATCATTTGTATCTACAACTTTAGGAACTACATCTACACCGTATGGCGATACCGTAACAATCACCGGTACCAACCTCTTGGGCGCCACTGTTGTAAAAATTGGCACGACAGCAGTTTCAGTATTCACAATAGTTAGCTCTACCAGCATCACTTTTACTTCAAATAGAAGTTGCTGTTCTGTTGGAAAAGTAAGTGTTACGACTCCTGGCGGTACTGGAACATCAACTGCAGATTTAACTCCGTTGCCGCAAGTGCCAGTTATTACTTCCCAGCCAGCGGATGCCTCTAAGGCCGTTGGTCAAAGCGTCACATTTACTGCTGTTGCATCAACGCCAGCAGATGGCGGAACCCTGTCTTACCAATGGAAGAAGGGCACCACAACGATTCTTGGCGCAACAAGTGCCACTTATACCTTTACTCCGACCGCAATATCTGACGCAGGAAATTACTGGGTTATTGTCACCAATACCATCTCTACAAACACTTCGACTGCAAGTTCAAATAACGCAGTTTTAACTATGGCTAAAGGTAGCCAAGCAACTCTGACAATTACCTCAACTACTGGAACTTATGACACTCCACTTACATTGACTTACTCTGGCGGATCAACATCAGGTGCAGTTACATTCTCGACCGCAACAACCGGCTGTTCGATTACTTCGGGAGTTTTAACCACAACTTCAGCTAAAACTTGTGTGCTCACTGCGACGATGTCTGGAAATACTGACTACAACGACGTGACATCTTCGAATACAGACGTTGTTATCGGAAAGGCCAGCCAAGCTACCTTGAGTTTTAGTTTTAATAGCGCAAGTGCAAATGGTTGCAATACGGGACTTCCTTGTTCTGCCTTTAATCAAGGTACAAATACAAATCCAATCAATATTCCGAATACAACTTCCGGTTCTGGAACTGGCCAAGTAACTATTACTGTCCGCGATGGAACTGCCACTGGTTGCTATTTATCTAATAGTAACAACGGCACCTTATCTACTTCGTTTGGTCCTAAAACTTTAACTTACAACATTACAAATTGGGGTACACCAACCGTCACCGGCGATCGACTTTGGCCTTATTGGCAAGCTTCAACCGCTGGAACTTGTATCTTCACCGCTACCAAAGCTGGTGATTCAAACTATCTAAGTGCGACATCAGCTGATGTCACCTTCACTTTCTCAAAGTTAACTCCATCAACGGCCGGATTTACAACTCAGGCAAGCTCAACCTCATTTGAACTTGGCAATTCAGTCACCTTAACCGGTACCTCGATTCAAAATATAAGTGGATCTGGCACCTACACATTTATGGACGCAAATAGCAATGTGCTCTGTGTCGCTTCTACTTTAACTTATGCAAATTCTGCAACTACTGGTTCTTGTACCTGGACACCAAGTTCAGCCGCTACATATAGCGTTAAGGTTTATTTCAGTGGTGACACTTATTGGAATTTGGTAACTCAAACCTCTGGCACTTCAATAACTGTTAATAAGACTTCACAATCGATTTCATTTACAGCACCAACAAATAAAACTTACGGTGATACTGCGTTCACAATAAGTGCAAGTGCAACATCGAATCTAACAGTCACCTTTGCTTCATCTACCTCGACGGTTTGTACTGTATCGGGATCTACGGTGACGATTCTTGCCGCTGGCACATGTACCTTGACCGCTAACCAATCAGGTGATGCGACATACGCCGCAGCAACTCAAGCCTCACAATCCATAACAGTCGACCAAGCAGCCCAATCAGCCTTATCAATCTCAGCGACAACATCTTCTGCGGCCTATACAGGTAGTGCGTATACAGCGACTCCGGCATTCAGCACATCAGGCGGCTCAGGTTCTGGTGCGGTCACCTATTCGATAGTTAGCGGTGGCAGCGCAAGTAGCTGTGCGCTTTCTTCTAGCGCTTCAAATGCCACCTTAACGGCATCTTCAACTGGAACCTGTTTTATTGCGGCTACAAAAACTGCGAGCACTAATTACCTAGCAGCCACAAGTACTAACTTAACTTTCACTTTTACTGCATCAGCTCAAACAATTTCATTTACTCAGCCAGCTGATAAAACTTATGGTGATGCAGATTTCGCGCTAACTGCGTCAGCCACTTCGACCTTAAGCATCACTTTTGCTTCATCAACAACTTCAGTATGTACAGTTTCTGGAAATACAGTCTCGATAGTTACAGCGGGAACTTGTACTTTAACTGCTGACCAAAGCGGAAACTCGAGTTTTGCAGCAGCTTCTACTGTGACTAAGTCACTTACTGTTTCAAAGAAAGCGCAAGCAACTTTAGACATTGCTGCAGTTACTTCATCTGAGATTTCAAGCGGGATAGCCTATTCGGCCAATCCTGCGCTAAGCACTTCAGGTGGATCTGGCACAGGTTCTGTTACTTATGCAGTTGTTACCGGAGGGTCAGCAACTTCTTGCGTTCTTTCAAGCTCGGCCGCAAATGCAACTCTTACTGCATCGAGTTCTGGAACTTGCTTAATTGCTGCGACTATGGCTGCTGACACAAACTATCTAGCAGCTACAAGTAGTAACTTAACTTTTACTTTCACTAAGAAAGCTCAGACAATTACCTTTGCGACTCTAAGTTCTAAAGTGTTCGGATCCGGAACATTTACTGTTTCAGCAACTAGCGACGCAGGCTTAACACCTTCATTTACTTCAGGCTCTTTAAGCACTTGTACGGT
>JBILOR010000172.1:0-5077 GCA_044374325.1 Candidatus Planktophila sp. | reverse complement strand
ACATGTTTATCCACAGCCTGTGGGTCTAAAGGAGAGGTTTACCCTTTATTCCAATAAGTACCTGTGGATAGAAGCGAAAAGTAGAGGCTATTCGGAATAAATGCAACTGCTTATCCACAGAAAATCTCGGACCAGAAGTTTTAAAGGCGGTTAAAAGCCAGTTTGACCGATTTATCCCCAGACCCGTACCGTTACCTCCTTACCTGAGCACGCTTTGCAGCTACGCAAAGCCCCGTTAGATTTTCAAGGAGTCCCCATGACAAAGCGCACCTTCCAGCCAAACGTTCGTCGTCGCGCCAAGAAGCACGGTTTCCGTGCCCGTATGGCCACACGTGCGGGTCGCGCAGTTCTAGCAGCACGCCGTGCAAAGGGACGCTCACGCCTTTCGGCTTAATTTCTAACGAAATTTAGACTTAGGTTTAATTTTCTAATGCTGGCCAAAACGGCTCGTATTTCTAACAGCGCAGATTTCGCTAAAGCTACAAAGAGCGGACTTCGTTCAACGACTAACCACCTAGTTGGATATCTCCATCTCTCAAACTCTAGCGAAAGCGCTCGTTGCGGTTTAATCATTAACAAAAGCGTGGGAAATTCTGTGGTCCGCCATAGTGTTGCTCGCAAAATCCGCCACATAATTGCCGAAAACCTACCTTTATTGCCAAAAGGATCCCTTTTAGTTATCCGGGCACTTCCTGCTTCAAAAACCGCAGAATTAAAAACAGAACTAACCGAACTAATTTCAAAGCTGGTTAATAAAGCTGAGCAAAAAACCGTGGTGAAGTCTTGAGAAGCCTATTAATCGCTCCAATTCATTTTTACCAAAAATTTATCTCACCTCTTTTAGGTCCCCGCTGTAAGTACTACCCATCCTGTTCTTCTTATACTGAAATCGCGATTGCGAATTATGGAATTAAAGGGATTGCCATGGGTGCTTGGCGAATTATGCGATGCAATCCCTGGTCAAACGGCGGAGTTGATTTTGTAAAAGGCGTACCAACAAATACGCAAAAAACACACGAGAGAGCACCGGTGCTATATCTATGAATACCATCCTAAACCCCTTATATATTGCGGTTTCATGGGTTATCTCAACTATCCATGGTTTGTTGTCACCAATCTTTGGTGAAGCAAGCGGCGTTTCTTGGTCAGTAGCAATCATTGGTTTGGTTGTAATCATTCGTATTATTTTGATACCGCTTTTTGTTAAACAAATTAAAAGCCAACGCGCGCTAACAGCTCTACAACCACACCTTAAAGAGATTCAAAAGAAGTATAAGGACGATCGCCAGAAGCAATCAGAAGAAATGATGAAGCTCTACAAAGAGCATAAGACAAATCCGCTCGCTTCATGTTTTCCTATTTTGGCGCAGGCACCAATCTTCTTCGCACTCTTTACAGTGCTTAACGCAATTGGAAAAAATCCACCAGAAGGAAAAGGTGTATTAACTGATACTGATGCATTGTCTGCCGCCCAAGCAAAGTTCTTCGGCGCTCCAATTTCGGAAACCTTCTTAGGGTCTTCCAGTGGAACTGTAAAACTTGTAACTGTTTTGTTAATTGCGTTCATGTCGCTCACAACATTTACAACACAGCGCCAATTAATGGTTAAAGGAATGCCAAAAATGGATTCCTCAAACAACATGATGTTGCAACAGCAGAAAATCATGTTGTATTTATTCCCGGTTATTTTTGCAGTCTCCGGTGTTAACTTTCCAATTGGTGTTTTAATTTATTGGTCAACCACAAACCTTTGGACATGGGGACAGCAGTACTACGTAATTAAAAGAAACCCAACACCTGGTTCACCTGCATTTGAAGAGTTGCAAAAAAAGCGCAATTCAAAAAACCCAAACAATGCAATCGAAAATATTGATGGCGCAACCGATGGTTCAGTAATCGAGCCAGAAGTTAAGGGTCAACGCCAACAACCAAATAAAAAGAAAAAGAAGAAGAAGTAAATAGGGCAAAAGCCACAAATACTATTAAAAACCTACAAATAGGACAGGAAATATCAATTATGAGCGAGACAGAGACAGTTGTGGAAGAGACCACCGAAAAGGCGTTAAAACCAGGTCAAAAGAGCCCAAAAACCATTGCCAAACTGGAAGAAGAAGGCGATATCGCCGCTGACTACCTAGAGGGGTTGCTCGACATTGCCGACCTTGATGGCGATATTGATATCGATGTGGAAAATGACCGAGCAGCAGTTGCCATTGTAGGCGGGAAACTAAATCACTTAGTTGGCAACGGTGGCGAAGTTCTAGATGCCCTACAAGAGCTAACCCGCCTAGCTGTCCAGACTTCAACCGGGGACCGCAGCCGCCTAATGCTCGATGTCGAAGGTTTCCGTTCAGGCCGCAAATCTGAGCTTAAGAAACTAGCCGAGGAAATGGCTGAAAAGGCAAAATCAACTGGCGAAGAAATCCGCCTAAAGCCAATGAATGCCTTTGAGCGCAAAGTCATTCATGACACGATCCAAGATCTCGGTCTAAGCAGTGAATCTGAGGGCGAAGATCCAGATCGCTTTGTAGTCATCTTCCCTAATTAAATCGTCAGCAACGAAACAGCGATGGAAGTTTCACGTGAAACAGCCTTCTCCCAAGAAGAGCTAATTGAGCGCTATTTCCCTGTTCGCCAAAACGAGATCAAAAAGTATGCCGAATTCCTAATCGGCCCTGGAATTGAGCGTGGTTTAATCGGCCCTCGCGAAGGGGAGCGGATCTGGGAACGCCATGTTTTCAATTGCCTTCCAGTCTCAACCTTAATTCCTGAAGGATCCCTACTATTTGATATTGGCTCGGGGGCTGGCTTACCTGGTTTAGTAATTGCTTTAGCCAGACCAGATTTAAAAATTACTCTAATCGAACCGCTCCAACGCCGGGTAGATTTCCTCGAAGAAGCAGTCACACTCCTAAATATCGAAAACGTGGCGGTTATACGCGGAAAATCTGAAAATGTTAAAAAAAGTGCTAATTATGTGACCGCTCGAGCTGTTGCCCCGCTTGAAAAATTGAAGAAAATTACCTCCCATATGATCAAACCAGGTGGCGCGCTTTTGGCCATGAAAGGGGAGTCAGCGGCGGAGGAGGCAAAAACTGTGCCTAACGCTGAGGTAATTGAGGTAAATCTGCCTGGAATTGAGCTTGGACGCATCATCAAGGTGGCTAAGTAAACCCAAAGGTAGTTAACTACCCCCATGAGCACTCTTGATTCACGCGAAAATGATTCACGTGAAACAGAGCGTGTCAGCAAAACAGTCATCGGAATCCGCAAACTAAAGCAACCTTTGCCAGCCCCGGCCACTACCCGAGTTTTCGTGGTGGCCAACCAAAAAGGTGGGGTAGGCAAAACCACCAGCACAGTAAATATCGCCGCTGCCCTAGCTATGGGTGGGTTAAAGGTTTTGGTAATCGACCTAGACCCACAAGGAAATGCCAGTACCGCCCTTGGTGTTGAACATAAAGAGAGCCCTGGAGTTTTTGAAATATTAATGGGAACTGCTGAAGTTCAAGATGTCGTGCAGAAAGTCGTCGGTTTTGCGCACCTGGAATGCATTCCATCTAATACTGGTTTAGCGCAAGCAGAAATTAATTTAGTACCAATGGTTGCTCGCGAGATGCGTTTAAAAGATGCGATCGAAGATTTAATAAAGTTTAAAGTTGAAGCGGGCAGTGGTTATGACTACATTTTTATTGATTGCCCACCAAGTTTAGGTTTATTAACAATTAACGCATTCGCTGCAGCTAAAGAGTTGTTGATTCCAATTCAATGCGAGTACTACGCCCTCGAAGGTCTAACTCAATTACTTGAAACATATTCGCTAGTTAAGAAACGTTTAAACCCCAACTTAAACTTATCAACAATTATTTTAACTATGTTTGATAGTCGAACAAAACTTGCTAATGATGTTGCAGATAGCGTACGCCAACATTTCCCAAACGAATTAATTAATATTCCAATCCCCAGAACTGTGCGAATTTCTGAAGCACCTTCTTATAACCAAACCATTATGACTTACGACCCAGTATCACCTGGGGCAGTTGCCTACATGCAAGTAGCACGAGAGATAGCGGAGAAGAAGTAATGGCAAAACGCGGCGGCCTTGGTACTAACTTAGATGCACTTATTCCCACATCTTTAACAGTTGCTGGAAAAGAAGTTGGTCAACAAAATGAAATCGATATTGATTTAATTTCGCCTAACCCAAAACAACCACGCACAATTTTTGAAGAAGCTGCCTTAAAAGAATTAATGGTTTCAATTAAAGAGATTGGCATCCTGCAACCACCGGTAGTTCGTGAAGTAAGTGGTGGACGCTATGAATTAATCATGGGCGAGCGTCGCTATCGTGCCGCGAAAGCAGTTGGTTTGAAAAGAATTCCAGTATTTATTAGACAGACTCCAGATAACGAATTACTGCGTGAAGCGCTAATTGAAAATATTCACCGTAGTCAGTTAAATCCAATTGAAGAAGGCGCTGCATACGCTCAGTTATTGAACGATTTCAACTGCACTCACGAAGAATTAGCAACCAAACTTGGCCGCTCACGCCCACATCTTTCAAACACGATGCGGCTGTTAACACTTCCACAAGCAGTTCAAAAAAGAGTTGCAATTGGAATCATCTCAGCTGGACATGCCCGCGCACTTCTAGGCTTAACCGATGCTGCTGAGATTGAAAAACTTGCCAACCGAATTGTTGCTGAAAATTTATCAGTGCGTTCCGTAGAAGAAATAATTGCAACCGGTGGAAGTGGAAAAAAATCCTCAAAACGCAAAACCACTAAAGGCAACCCTGAACTCAATGAGATTGCCGAAGAGTTAGGTGATCACCTTGATACCCGCGTAAAAATCGAGGGTTCAGCGAAAAAAGGAAAGATTGTTATCGAATATTCTGGCGGCGAAGATTTGCAGCGAATAATTAAAGAGATTAAGAGTTAAGTTCTAAATTTCCACCGCGGCGCGAAATCTCTTGATTTACAACGCCCGCTAAAGCTTTAACACCTTCACGAATTCGCTCTGGAGTTGGGTGACAGTAAGAAAGTCGCATCGACCAAGTTCCAAAACCATCGGCGTA
>JBILOR010000092.1:0-5082 GCA_044374325.1 Candidatus Planktophila sp. | reverse complement strand
TATAGCAGCAATTGCAATTGGGCACATTGCGATGATCTCAATAATGGTTATGACGCCAGTGCATATGGCACATGTTGATGTGACACTTACGGTTATTGGTCTCGTAATTAGTATTCACATCGTTGGTATGTACGCCTTCTCACCGATTGTTGGACTTCTGAGCGATCGAATGGGCCGTCGTTGGGTGATTCAACTTGGTGTAATTATTTTGCTGATATCTAGTTTGATTTCGGGACTTGCTGATCCGCATAATTCAATTCAACTTGGATTTGGTCTTTTTCTACTCGGTCTAGGCTGGTCTTGCACCTTAATCGCCGGATCAGCGTTGCTATCTGAAGCTGTAGAAACTGAACTGCGGCCATCATCGCAAGGTGCGAGTGATTTGTTAATGAATTTAATGGGCGCGGGTGGCGGAACTATGGCTGGAGTTGTAATCGGCACCTTGGGCTACGGCTGGCTTTGCTTTTTTGCGGCAGTTCCAGTCGCAGCCCTCGGTATTTGGTCCTTTTCGAAGAAACTTAACGGCTAAAAGCGGCTAAGTGGTTTTCTGAGCCCTTTAGCAAGTTAGCAAGAACTAGTTTTATATCAGCTTGAGTAACTGACTTGCTTAAAGTGTTTAAGTCTTTGAGATCAGTTTGCTCAATCAATACTCCAACAGCAATTGCATCTGCACTGGAAAGTGCACCCTTAGTCATTAGTGTCTTGTAAAGAGCAGTTAGTTTCTTGTCCACAAAAACGCCAACTTTTAAGTTCAAAGTTGGATCTTTGATGCCATAAGTCTTAAGGATGACCTTGAGTTGGTCCATATGAGATTGCTCTGACTTTGTGATGTTGGCGAACTTATTTATAGATGTACTTTTTGCCAACGCGGCATACACATCGCGAGCTAACTTCTCTTCTTGAATCAAGTAGATCAATTGCGCTTTAACTGTTGCTGAAACAGTTGGTGTGGCAGCCGTAGCTAGGGGGAGGGTAGTTGCGCCCACCAGTGCAACTACTGCTATGGCTGAGATGTATCGAAGTTTCATGGCCTTACCAACCTCAATTTTGGTTTCCAGCGTCTCTGGATAATTTGACTATACCCCTAGGGGTATGTAGTATCTACATCAGAGGGTCGAGGTGGCCCTCATATTAAGGAGTAACGAAGATGTGTTCACGGGTAACTTGCGGAGTTTGTAAGAAAGCAACTTGGTCTGGTTGTGGCGAGCATATAGAAGAAGCGTTAGCCGGCGTTGCAGAAGCTGATCGCTGCAGCTGCTAATGGCAACTAAGAAAGCAACTCATATTCTGGCCGACCAAGATCAAGTAGACGCCATCTCAAAACGCATCAAGCGTGCCCAAGGCCAGCTAGGCGCTGTTGCGCGGATGCTTGAAGAGGGTCGCAATTGCGATGAGATTGTTATTCAAATGTCGGCGGTATCAAAGGCAGTAAACACCGCGGCATTTACTTTGATTTCTGCCAGTTTAAAAGAATGTCTAATTGAAGGTAAAACAAATCAGGATGCTGTTACCGAACGTCTGCAAAAACTCTTTTTGACTCTAGCTTAAGGAATCACAATGAAGAAAGTAGTGACATTGATTATTGCTTCGGCACTAATTTTAACTGGATGTTCATCAACATCAACTCCAGCAGTAGAACACTTAGACTCAGCGAGATTTGCTGACAAAATTGTTGAAACAGATGTAGTGACCCTTGATGTTCGAACCGCTGATGAATTTATGGCCGGTCATATCAATGGCGCAATAAACATTGATGTCGAGGGCGATACCTTTGATGCTGAGATTGCAAACCTTGATAAGTCAAAGACTTATGCCGTTTATTGCCAAAGTGGTCGACGATCCCTAATCGCGGTGGACAAGATGGCAAATGCTGGATTTGGCTCACTCTTTAATTTAGAAAACGGTATCGCCGACTGGAAAAACAATGGCTTGCCAGTGGCGACCTTATGACTCGCATAGTTGTAATTGGTGGAGTTGCTGGTGGCATGTCTGCGGCTACCAGATTACGTCGACTAGATGCTGAGGCCGAAATCATTGTGGTTGAAAAGAGCGGTTATGTTTCATATGCCAACTGCGGCCTGCCTTATTACGTAGGCGGAATTATTGAAGAAGAGCGTGACTTGCTTCTGCAGACCCCGGCCAGTTTGCATGCGCGATTCCGATTAGATGTGCGAGTTTCATCCGAAGTCACTTCGATTTCACGTACTGAAAAAACCGTCGCTGTCACTAACCTGTTATCTGGTGAGAGTTATGAACTCAACTATGACAAGTTAATTCTTAGCCCAGGAGCTTCACCAATTGTTCCGCCAATTCCTGGTGTTGAACGTGCGCTAACTTTACGTACAGTTGAAGATGTCGAACGCATTGTTGCTCGAGTTGATCAAAAGCCAGCGACAGCAGTTGTTATTGGCGGTGGATTTATTGGTGTTGAAATAGCCGAGAATCTAATTCATCGAGGCATCAAGACCGCTGTGATCGAAGCATCCGATCAAGTACTTGCACCTCTTGATCCAGAGATGGCAACACTGGTTGCAAAAGAAATGATCTCGCATGGCGTTGATCTGCAACTTGGTGTCTCGGCTTCAGCAATTGGAACTCAATCCGTAACTCTCAGTGATGGCAGTGAAGTGCCGGCCGAACTTGTTATTCTGGCAATTGGTGTGCGCCCAGAGATTTCCTTAGCTAAAGCTGCTGGAATTAAAGTCGGAACGCGCAATGGCATCGAAGTCGATGACTTCAATCGCACGAGCGATCTTGATATTTATGCAGTTGGTGATGCAGCCGAAAAGACTGATTCACTAGATGGCACAGCGACTTTGGTACCGCTGGCAAATATTGCTAATCGCCACGGTCGCATAGTTGCAGATCATATAAACGGTCGAAATGTGCGCCCAGTGACCACTATCGGTACTGCAATTGTAAAAGTCTTTGACTTAATGATTGCCACAACTGGCTGGAACGAGAAACGTTTAGTAGCAGCCGAACGCCCACACCTAATTATTCATACTCACCCAAATTCTCATGCTGGTTACTATCCAGATGCGAAGCAGATGACCCTGAAGTTGATTTTCGAGCCGACCACTGGCGAGATATTGGGAGCCCAAGGCGTTGGTATTGAAGGCGTCGATAAGCGCATTGATGTAATTGCGACTGCAATGCGTGGTGGCATAACCGCACCTGAGCTTGCTGACCTTGAATTGGCTTACGCACCACCATTTGGTTCAGCCAAAGACCCAGTAAACATGCTGGGCTACATCGCCGAGAATATGATTTCTGGGCTAATCGAATCTTCGCAATGGAATCAAATCGATGACTATGTCGCACGCGGCTACCAGTTAATTGATGTGCGCACAGCAGGTGAATATGGACGTGGAAACATTCCGGGTGCAATCAATATTCCAGTTGATGAGATTCGCGAACGTAAATCTGAGATTGCAAACCACAATTTGCTAGTTAATTGCCAAGTTGGTCAACGCGGTCATACTGCATCGCTCTTGTTAAAAGAACTTGGTTTTAATGCTGTAAACCTTGATGGCGGTTACTTAACTTGGAGTAACTCGCCAGCAGCAACAAAAATAAAAGTCACCCTCTAACAGCCAAACCAAATTCAGAAAGTAGAAAACTATGTGCAGCAGAACCTCTTGTCGTAAATGTGGAAAACCAACCTGGAGCGGTTGTGGAAACCACATTGAACAAGCTCTAAAAGGCGTAGCCAAAAAAGATCGTTGCCAAGGCCACGCTAATGATCCAGTTGAACCCGGTTTCTTTGCCAAGTTGTTCGGCGGTAAAAAGTAAGAAGTTAATCAACGATCCGCTGAGCGGAACACACGCCGTTTTCCCGCTCTGCTAAGTCAAACTGTGATTGAGCAGACAGGGCAAGTGTTCCGCATCGTGAATATTGCTTCCCACCATTTGAGCATTTAGGACTAACCTAATTATCAACTAGGGCAATGGCGCTTTAGGTTCTCAATGGGGAGAGCAACATGGCTGAGACCTTTATTTTTCCATTCACCTTCGGCGATCGCACGCAATCAGATTTACTTGGTGGCAAAGGTGCGAACTTAGCCGAAATGGTAAAAATCGGATTACCGGTACCGCCCGGATTTACAATTACAACGAAAGCCTGTCAAGAGTTTTTAAAGAGTGGCCATTCACCAGAGACGCTACCGGCTGAATTAGAAGCTGCAATGTCTGCGCTTGAAAAAGAACTAGATAAAGAATTTGGCAATCCACTTAAACCACTAATTCTTTCAGTTCGATCTGGTGCAAAATTTTCTATGCCCGGCATGATGGAAACTGTTTTAAATGTAGGCATGACTCCAGCAGTTGCAGAGCAATTAGCGATCGAAACGGGCAATGAACAATTTGCTTGGGATTGTTACCGACGCTTTATTGATATGTACAGTCGAATTGTGTGCGAAGTGCCGCAAGCTGAGTTCCATAAAGTGCAAGAAGTTATCTTGGCTCAGTTCGGTGTAAAAGCAATTTCAGAGTTAGATGCCGTTGGTTTAAAGGCAATGGCCGCTGGATATATAAAAAGCTGTGAGATTTTTACTGGCGAAACTTTCCCAACGGATCCGCGAGTACATCTGCAGCGTTCAATCGAAGCTGTTTTTCATTCTTGGAATTCAGAGCGTGCCAATGTCTATCGCCGCCGTGAACGTATCTCATCTGATTTAGGAACTGCGGTAAATATTCAATCGATGGTCTTTGGAAATTTAAGCCAAGATTCAGGTACCGGTGTGGCATTTACGCGAAATCCTTCTACAGGTGAAGCTGGCAGCTACGGCGATTACCTAGAGCGAGCACAAGGCGAAGATGTAGTTGCAGGCATTCGTAACACGATCTCGTTAGTTGAATTTGGGGCTCTTTTGCCTGATGTCCACGCTGAACTTGAGCGCGTTATGGCGCTATTGGAGAACCATTACAAGGATCTCTGCGATATCGAATTCACGGTCGAAAAGGGCAAACTCTGGATTCTGCAAACGAGAGTTGGCAAGCGCACAGCAGAGGCAGCATTTCGAATCGCGTTAGCACTTGTCGATGAAGGACGTATCGATATGGATGAAGCGCTGCGACGAG
>JBILOR010000012.1:0-17688 GCA_044374325.1 Candidatus Planktophila sp. | reverse complement strand
CACGTTAACTCCTTGGGTAGCGGTACGCGCGCAAGTAACGCACTCGGATAAGCCAAGGTTACCGTAGCGATTAGAGCATTTCTAAGACAAACGGGGCTATTGCTCTTAGTGATTTTCCGCGATGGCTTATGGCATCTTTCTCGGCAGCGCTCATTTGTGCGCTAGAAATACTTAGCCCGTCAGGCTGAAAAAGTGGGTCGTATCCAAAGCCATTCTTACCGATCGGTTCGTAGCCGATTGAGCCGTAAAAACGCCCTTCTCGGGTGATTTCGCGGCCATCGGGCATTACTAGTGCGGTCACACAGATGAAATATGCGGTTCTTTTTCCATCGGGCACATGAATTAACTCTTGTAAAAGTTTTGCATTATTTGCAGAATCATCTCCATGGGTTCCGGCAAAGCGCGCCGAAAAAATTCCGGGTGCACCATAAAGCGCTTCAACACAGAGGCCACTGTCGTCAGCTATCGCGGGTAAACCAGTTTCAGCACAAATTGAACGAGCTTTAAGCAGTGCATTCTCTTCGAAAGTATCGCCAGTTTCTTCGACATCACTTGTCTCCGGGAATTTCTCTAGCCCAAGTAAACGAATGCTGCCAGGTGCTAGCTCATCGAGAATACGTCGAAATTCTTCGATCTTGCCTTTATTGCGCGTAGCTAAAATTAAATCTTTCATTTACTTAGCTAGCGCTGCGGCTTGATGCTTTCCTAAATCTTTGCAACCGGCAACTGCAAGATCTAGTAATTGATTTAGCAAATCACGATCAAATGGAACTCCTTCGGCAGTTCCTTGCACTTCAATAAATCTTCCGTCGCCACTGCAAACAACATTCATGTCGGTGTCTGCTCGCACATCTTCTTCATAACAAAGATCAAGCATTGGCACACCGCCAACTATTCCAACACTTACGGCTGCAACCGAATCAGATAACGGATTAGCAGTTGCTTTGATATGACCTTGGCTCTTTGCCCATGAGATTGCATCTGCTAGCGCAACGTAGGCACCAGTAATTGCGGCGGTGCGAGTTCCACCATCGGCTTGTAAAACATCACAGTCAATAACAATCGTATTTTCACCAAGTTCCTTGGTATTAATTACTGCGCGCAATGATCGACCAACTAATCGGGAAATCTCTTGTGTGCGACCACCTAATTTGCCTTTAACGCTTTCGCGATCAGAGCGAGTATGAGTCGCACGAGGCAACATCGCATATTCCGAGGTGACCCAACCAGTACCACTGTCTTTTAACCAGCGCGGAACACCTGGTGAAAATGAAGCAACGCAAAGAACGCGGGTTTTACCGAACTCAACTAATACTGAGCCTTCGGCATGATCAAGCCACTTGCGAGTGATCTTAATTTCGCGCAGATCAGTTAGTGCACGGCCATCATTACGTGTGGTTGTCATCGTTTCCTCAGTCATCTTTCGTTTTTGTTGGTGAATCTTTAGTTTTGTTTAGTTTATTTGGAACTTATTGTTTGATGTTCTACTTGACCAACTTCAGGGCCTAAGAATCGTCGCGCTAAGTTTTCGAAAGCAGCTGCGTCGCCAGTTGCTAAGAAGCGGTGTGTTGCAGGCGAGCTGTGATCGATACGCAAAGAATCACTTTCAACCAAGATGCGATATAGATCTTTAGCAGTTTCTTCAGCGCTAGAAACTAGCGATACGTTGTTTCCCATCACATAGGAAATCACACCAGTAAGCAGTGGGTAATGGGTGCAGCCCAAAACTAAAGTATCTACATCGGCTTTCATGACGTCGGCTAAATATTCTTTAGCAATCTTGGTAATTTCGACACCTGAAGTTTCGCCTCGCTCAACGAATTCAACAAAGCGCGGACAAGCAATAGAAGTGATCTCTAAATGTGGCGCAGCAGCGAATGCATCTAAGTAAGCCGCTGAATCAATAGTTGCTTTAGTTCCAATGACGCCAATGCGACCTGTCCGACTTGCTGCAACAGCCCGACGTACCGCAGGTTGAATTACTTCAATTACCGGAATCGAATATCGCTCTCGCGCATCACGCAACATGGCAGCACTCGCGGTGTTACATGCAATCACAATTGCTTTTACGCCTTGTTCAACTAGAAAATCCATTAACTCGAGTGAAAATTCCCGCACTTGTGCCAATGGGCGTGGGCCATATGGTCCGCGAGCAGTGTCGCCGATATAAAGCGTGGATTCATTAGGCAGTTGATCGAGAATTGCGCGAGCTACAGTTAATCCGCCAACGCCAGAATCAAAGATTCCGATAGGCGCGTTACTCATGTGTTGAAGTCTAACGGGCGCGGTGAAAAGTGCGGTAAATCGCCCTTAAGCTCAAACCTTTAAGCTCAAACCTTTAAGCCCAGACCTTTAAGCCCAGAGTTGCGTATCTAGACCTTCGGCTGCAGTTTCACTGGCCGCCCCATAGATGCCAGTAGATAAGTATTTCCAACCCGCATCGCAGACAATAAAAGCGATATCGGCCGATTTTCCGGCAGCAATTGCTTCGTTACCCATGGCAAGGGCTGCATGCAAAATTGCACCAGTTGAGATTCCGGCAAAAATTCCTTCAACTTCCAATAAATCTCGCACTCTACGAACTGAATCTTCAGCACCTACCGAAAAACGTCTAGTTAAAACCGAGGCATCGTAGAGTTCTGGAACGAAACCTTCGTCGATGTTTCGCAGACCGTAAACAACTTCGCCATAACGTGGCTCGGCAGCGACAATAGCAACATCAGGATTTTGTTCGCGTAAATATTTGCCCGCACCCATCAAAGTTCCGGTAGTACCTAACCCCGCAACAAAGTGTGTAACCGTTGGCAAGTCTTTCCAAATTTCAGGGCCGGTGCCTTGGTAGTGCGCTTCGGTATTTGCTGGATTTCCGTATTGATAGAGAAAAACCCAATCTGGATTCTTTGCAGCTAGTTCTTTAGCAACACGTACAGCTTCATTAGATCCACCTGCAGCAGGGGATGAAATTATCTTTGCGCCCCACATTTCAAGAAGCTGTCTACGTTCTGGGCTGGTGTTTTCGGGCATTACACAAATTAATTTATAGCCACGAACTTTTGCTGCCATCGCTAATGAAATTCCGGTGTTGCCACTTGTCGGTTCGAGAATTGTGGCACCAGGTTTTAGCAAGCCGTCTCGTTCAGCAGAATCAATCATTGAAATCGCTGTGCGATCTTTAATTGAACCAGTTGGATTTCGATCTTCCATCTTCGCCCAGAGCCGCACATTTGGCGCAGGTGAAAGACGTGGCAAACCAATTAGCGGAGTGTGCCCAACTGAATCTTCGAGTGAATCAAAGCGAGCCATTACTAGCCACCAGCGACGGCAGGCAAGATAGTGATTGAGTCACCGCTCTTTAGTTGCGCAGTTAATGAGCCGATGAATCGAACATCTTCATCGTTTACATAAATATTAATGAAGCGACGTAGCGCACCATTTTCAAGTAAGCGGTCAGCTAACCCGGGATATTGAGCGTCTAAGTCGGCGATTACTGCTGAAAGATCAGCACCGGTTGCTGAGACCAACTTCTGCTCTTTAGTAAAAGGGCGAAGAATGGTTGGGATGCGTACTTCAACTGTTGCGCTCATGTCTTAATTCTCTCTAGTAATTGGTATTGATACAAATTGAAATTGATAAAACTATTCGCTTTACGTTTGTATAAAGATTAAGCAATAAATTCGACGGGTTCTTCGGTCACAATTCCATCAATTATTCGATAGGAACGAAATTCGGTTGCAGGTGCAATCTCTTCGCGAGTAGAGACCAATACATAATGTGCACCAGGTTCGCCGGCATAAGAGATGTCAGTGCGAGATGGGTACGCCTCAGTCTCTGTATGTGAATGATAAATAACAATTATTTCTTCGTCGTTGTCATCGACTTCGCGGTAGAGAGCTAATAAATCTTTCGGGTCAAACTCGTAAAAGGTCGGCGATGCTGCAGCATTGAACATTGGCTTTAGTCGCTCAGCTTTTCCATTGCGGCCGATAATCACGCCGCAAGCTTCATTTGGGTATTCAGCTCTGGCTTGGGCCAAAATTGCATCGGCCATCTCTTGGGGGACTTGTAATCCGCTCGCAGCACTCATGTGTCCGTTTTTGTCCCTTTTGATAGTAACCCAGGATTTTGAAAAACCTAGTGATAACCCGCTGAAATAACCCTTAACTCAACAATATTTATTCTACCCACTAGTAAATATTAAAAAAAGTTGCGAATCAGTCGCATTTATCGTTGCGAAATCCCTAAATCAGGCGCACCATTTACCTTGGTTCGGATAAAAATTCGGTTACCAGACGAGATTTTCATATGATTTCTCGTATGGCAACTGTGTGTCTATCAGAACGCCAACCTCGCCCGAGGCTGGTTTTACAAAGCCCCACGGAGGCTAATAAATGCAATTAGATAGCAACCAATGGAACTTGGTCTATAACACATTCTCGTTTGGACTAATTTCAATGCTCGCTTGCACGATCTACACACTTGTGTCACAAGGTCGTGTTCTACCTAAATACCGTAACGCACTAGTTATGTCATCAATGGTTACATTCATCGCTGGCTACCACTACCTACGCATCTTTGATTCATTCAAGCATGCATCAGCTAATGGAATGGTCAAGCTTGATGGATCTCAGGATGCATTCAACGAGGCATACCGTTACGTTGACTGGCTACTAACTGTGCCACTACTACTAGTTGAAGTTATTGCGGTACTTGCTCTAACTCGCGAAGTTTCTCGCTCACTAATCATGCGTCTAGTCCCAGCTTCAGCTGCGATGATCGCACTTGGTTACCCAGGTGAAATTTCAAACGATCAGAACACCCAAGTTCTATACGGCGTTCTATCAACAATTCCATTCCTTTACATCCTTTACGTACTATTCGTAGAGCTTGGAAAGTCATTGGATCGCCAACCAGCAGGTGTTGCAGAGACTGTAGGCCGTTTGCGTCTACTACTTATCGCAACATGGGGCGTATACCCAATCGCTTACATCTTCAACATCGTTGGTGATGCTTCATCATCATCATTCGTAACAGTTCAGGTTGGTTACACAATCGCGGACGTTCTAGCTAAGTGCGTATTCGGTCTAACAATTCTAAAGATCGCACGCATGAAGTCGATGGCAGAAGGCATGAAGGACGATCACTAAGTTATAAAAGCAAGATAAATCTTGCAGGAGGGAAGGCGGGAAACCGCCTTCCCTCTTTTTTTATATCGTGATCTTGTTTTTTAAAGTGATTACGTTTTAGTAAGAGGAACTTTTTTAATTGAGCAACTAGAATTACTTTTCTAACCGGTTGAAAGGAATACCTAAAATGATTAACAACTACCGAATGTGGGCTTATGCCCTAATCGCAACGGGCCTAATCAACTGGAGCTACGAGAGAGAACAGTCAGGCGTGGCCGCAAATAGCGCAATTTTAGTGATTCCAGGGCTTGTGCTTTTTGCGACCACCTTCAATAAAACTCTTGCTGCTAAGTTGAAATCTAAGGTAGCGATGTATTTCTGGGGCGCAGTTGGCGTGCTAGCGCTGATTTTTACCTTTATTAATTAACTTTAATTTTTGTTAAGGCGAATCTTAAAATATTCCCAAGCTGAGATCGTCAATAGAATCATGGAAAAACCAAAGAGCAGATCTTCAATTGGTGCACCAGCGAGTCGCTGACCAATGATTTCAGTATCTGAATACATGACAATTTTCTTCGAGGTCAGCCACCAATTGGTTAGTAATTGAAACGGCAGAATCAGCAAGTAAGTCATCCAGAAGATTCCTCTAGTCATCATTCTGGATTTGAGCACAAATAGATCAAGAACTACGGCTAGACAAACTGCGCTAAGCGCGACGTCAGAGTAAATCATGTGACTCTGCTTTCGCTTTTCCCCAACCAGTTAATTTCGTTAGCGCTAAATAAGTCAGCACCGTCATCATGGGCACGATTATGAAGAATAAAAATTCTTCAATCGGCAGTTTGCCTAGCAGCATGATTCCCAAAATTTGATCAGGGTCAAAAAACCAGCTTCCTTTGCTGATTGCCCAAAAATCCCAAATCAAATAGATAACTAGAATCAATGAATCGGTTACGAGGAATAACTTCAATTTTTTGGAGAATTGCAATCTAAATCCAAAGTTAACGCCGATCGCGCAAATCACGATGAAGATCAAGACGTATGAGTAGTGCAGTTTCTCCACGCCTAATCCTCTCGCAATCTCATCAATTTGAGCCTAATCTATAGCCATGAGCCAGACTCTTTTTAGAATTTATCAAGGGGCTGGCCAGTTTTCGAGAGCAACGACGGCCTTAACGGTTCTTCTATTTGCTGGACTTCAATTTTTTAGCACTGAAGTATCAATAAAAGCCCAAGTTGTACTTGCGATAATTGCCCTTGCAATTGGTATTCCACATGGCGCAATTGATCACCTGATTACCATCCCCCGCGATTCGACCAAAAGATTTGTCGCATTCATAGTCATCTATACCTTGATCGCCATTATTGCTGCCTTAGCAATTGCGCAATGGAATCTAGTTGGCTTTCAACTGGTAGTACTTATGAGTGCGCTTCATTTTGGGTTCGGTGATGCGGCGTACGCCAATGAAAGTCGGTCAGCTGAAGGAAAGGCTGGCTACTCGAATCTTCTTTTGGCGTGTTATGCCATTCCAGCGGGATTCTTGCCGGTAGTTCTACCACTTACCGATAAACGAACTCTTGAAGTGTTGCAGGAGTTAAACCCGGCGCTAATTAATTGGGCTGGCAAGTTTACCGAGTTGCTAAGAGATTCAACTCTAGTCGTTGCCGCATTTTCTATTCTGCTCCTGGCTATGACAAAAAATTATTCTCTCTCACTTGATCTACTTTTATTGTCAGCGCTCTCTTTCTTTGCGCCACCTTTGGTCGCCTTTGCGGTTTATTTCGGACTTTGGCATGCAATTCGGCATACTGCTCGCTTAGTTCCTAAATTACCGAGAGCCATGCAAAAAATCTCAAGTAGCACTCCGCTAGCAATTTTCTTCACTGCTGTCATACCTGGCCTTTACGCAATTGCTGGCATATTTTTGCTAGGTATTTTCTTTGTTGCTAGAGGTACTACAGATGTATCTAGTGATTTCCTTTGGGTAATTTTGGTGATTATTTGGGCACTTACGGTTCCGCACATGGCTACCACCGCTAAATTTGATCTGCGAGCTTTTAAGAGCTCGCTTCGTCCATAAGCGCTTCAACTAAAGTCTCTTGTAACCAGCCCAGCCAGGTATAAACAGCGTAAACAGCACGCATTGGGTCATCTGGAGCCAGTAATTCAAGATCTTCATGTGAATGTTGATCAACTCGAAGTCGCACGCCAAGTGCCAAGCGCACATCATTTAAACCGCCTAGCCAAGCTTGGGCGTTATCAAAATCAAGAATAACGTCGCCATCTGTCGCACTTAATAACATCATTCGGATCGACATAGCGTGAGCACGTTTCTTATCGCGCAGCGTGCTTTCGGTGTAGCGTCGAAATTCAGCCGCATCTACCCCATCTTGATAAGCATTAGGCAATAAACGAAGTAGAACTTCATCATCAGGTGGTGAATCATGAGTAGTAATGCCGACCATCGCTGCAAGTGGATCTTCATTTGCATGATCATGACGTTCGGCCAATATTTCAATAATCTGTTGCACTAAGTTAACTAGAACTTCGCGTTCGGTCTCAGCAAAGTTTGCGATGTAAGTATCGCTACCGTGCCTTAGGAAACCTTCGGTAGGTGTCATTAAATTTGATCCTCGCGAGCAAGCGTTGCCCAGAGACCGTATTCGTGAAGCCGTTGCACATAACGTTCCATTTCTTCACGTGCACCTTTGGCTACAATTGATTTACCTTCATTATGAACTTGCAACATTAATTCAGTTGCTTTTTCTTTTGAGAAACCAAAAACTGTCATAAACACATACGTTACATAGGTCATCAAATTAATTGGGTCATCCCAAACTACAACTACCCAGGGGCGATCAGAACTAAAGATTGCACTGATCTCAGCTGCAGTTTCATCAGAAACAGTTGGCTGCGGCTTTAACTTACCCATAGCCCAATCATTTCATCTACTAAAGAATTTCTTTGCATTGGACTATCCGACTAGACCTATCTGACCACTACCGCGAATGGCGAAGAGGTAGTTTGCGATGCATCAGCACTACTCAAAACCACTACTCGATAGCTGAAAACACCTCTAATTAACTCAGTTGGGCTGAATTCAGTACCTGTTGCTAGAAGCGGCAATGAAGTTAAGTTAACCCACGTTTTTCCATCAAATCGTTGCAGTGTTAGTAGCGCCCCCGGTGTTACTGGAGCAGCCACAACCAAGACTTTCATTGCGGCACCAGACTTAGCTGAGGTTGGAGCGGTGATGTTGAGTCTTGGGTTTACTGTGATTGATACATCAGAACTCAAACCTGCTCCACGATCCCAACTGCCTTCACTTGTGATCCGTAACTTTCCAGATTTAGCTAAGTAAAGTGAAGTTGTAAAGGAACCAGTCTCCGTGGTGGCTGGTTTACCAATCTGGCGCCAAGTGCTTTCATCAAAACCTTTGAACTCTAAGGAAACCGGCAATCCGGGCAGCGCCGATTTATCTTTTCGGCTTGCTTGGCCAGTGATAGTTATATACGAACCGTACTTAACTGCCATCTGATCAGTTGCAAGTGAAAGCAGTACCGCATCTGGTGCAATCGTTAACGCAGTGCGTCGAATTTCATCAGTAGCACTTTGCTCTTCCATGCCGATTGTCCACTCAGCTAAACCGCCAATTCGATACTTGGCAACCAATTGCGCACGCGCTAAATAACTGGCTGGGTTTTGATACCAAGCGGTGCGGGTTGCTGTACATGACGTCGCTTGGCCACTGGCATTGTTTCCGTTATAAGTTTTTTGATAAGTGAAAGTAGCTTCTTGATATTGCTCGTTATAGGTGGGAGTAACTCCATATGTTGCAGCCAGCGTTGCAGCGTTACGCATAATGAAAGTTGCCGCTTTAGCATTTGTTGCTATTACTTTTGAGACATTGGCGGGGCAGATGCCATCAACTTTGGTAACCCAATCTCGACCATAGCCAGCTAAGCCAATGTAGACCTTTGACGCCGGCATAACTGAAATTGCATATTTGAGAGTTCGCTCAACCCACGCGATTGGTCCGATTGGACCCGGCTTACCCGTTGAATAGTCATAAGTCATGATGCGCAAGCGATCGATTGATTCTGCGATCTCTGCCCATGCATAGACCGTGTAGCCCTTTTGTCGCTCGTTAAGCGGAAAATGCACTGGGACCGTAACTGAGAGAATTTTGCCCTGTGCGCGTAGTTGAGCGCTTAATTCTTTTACAAACAAAACCCAATTTGGTTTAGTAGCGGGCCAAGATGCTGTGCCGTCAACAAAAGCAAAACCTTCGAAATCTAAATCAATCCCATCAAAGTTTTTACTAGTCACTAATTCCATTATTGACTTGATAACTTTTGCTCTATCGCTGCTTTTTGCTAACAGTTTTGAGAGAACTAATTTTTCGGTGCCATCAGTAATCGTTGGAATAATTTTAAATCCAGCGTTTCGCATTGTCGTAAGTGGAACATCAATTGCAATGCTGGGATTTCCTGGGGTGTAGAGATCTAAAATATATGGGGCCTTAGTTTTGTTATTCAACTTTAAGGTGTACCAAAATGGCATAACTTCGTTGATTAGATCTGCATTTGCCACTGCGGTCGGAAGTGAAACTTTCATTCCGTAATAAGGAATCCAGCCAGTTAATATTTTGCGTGGAGCAGGTTGTGCATTTGCTTTCACCTCAGTACTCGTATTTGTACCTAAGCCAGAACTTGGCAATGTAGCGCTGGGCTTTGCACTTGCGGTGGGTTTTGCACTTGGGCTGGGTTCAGCGTTTGCAATAGGTGCCAGTTGTGAAGCTATTGCAATAACGACAGTCAGGGCCAAAGCTTTTGGCAACGCATTAGGTTCGATTCGAGAAAATTTTCGAATGGATAATCGCGACATTACGGCAGCACAAAATGAACAGCGAGTGAACGCCTTCAAATAGCGCTGATATTTCATAATAAGTTTGTTTTCAGTTTGGGTTAAAGTTAGCGTTTTTCGATAGAGTTCAGATCTTAACGAAGTATCGCGAATACCCCAGTAATGAGAGCGAGAAACCCTGATGCTGAAGAAATTGGTAGTTGAATTCTTCGGAACCTATCTTTTAGTGATTGCCGCAACTGGCGTGATCATCTCGCAAGAAGTGCCTTTCATCGGAATTGCAGCATCACCAGCCCTTGCAGTAATGATCATGATTCTGGCACTCGGACATTTCTCAGATGTGCACTTAAATCCGGCAGTATCGCTGGCATTTTTAATACTAAAGAAGATGTCTCCAAAAACATTTGTGGCTTACGTTGGTTGGCAATTTGTTGGCGGTGCATGTGGCGCGTTAACGCTGCAAGCGATTTATACCCAGAAGGTAGCCGCAGAAGTTAAAAATGGTATTCCGGCCTTATCACCGAAAGCGACTTACCTAACTGGTTTTGCTCTTGAGTTAGTGATGACCGCAATATTGGTTCTGGTAATTCTGTTAATGACCCAAGATAAAGCAAACAAGAATGCAGCTTCGGCACCCATCGCAATTGCACTAACAATATTTGTTCTTATCTTGATTGCCGGACCAATCGAAGGTACTGGAATTAACCCAGCTCGTTGGTTTGGCCCAGCAATTGCTGGTGGGTATTGGGATAACTGGACTATCTATGTGATTGCACCATTACTTGGTGGCGCACTAGGAGCTTTTAGTTTCCGCGCCCTAGCCGTTCACAAATAAGACAGAGTTATTTATCTTCGGGGGCTGGCCGCAACCCAGCATGAATCTCTTTACAAGTTGGGCAGATTGGATATTTCTCGGGATCGCGAGAAGGAATCCACTTCTTTCCGCATAGTGCTTTAACAGCTTTGCCAGTAACTGCTGATTCAACGATCTTCTCTTTCTTCACATAATGTGAGAAACGATCGTGGCCACCATCATCTTCTTGTAACTCTGGACGAGTAAGTAGATCGCCATCTGTTTGGGCATCTTTGCCGGGGCGCGAGAAGAATCCCATTCGGTGGTTCATAGCCAAATCTTACCCTGACAATATTTAGAACCTCTTTCAGTCGAAGTTCCTTTTTGTGGCGGCATTAAATCTGCTGGTTCCACTCAAAAAGAGCAATCCGCGGATAGATGCATGCGGGGTAGAATCTCCTAATGAAAGACCTACTGCGCACTGCTGATTTAAGCCGAGCCGATGTTGAGCTACTGCTTAATACCGCTGCAGACTTTGCTGCGAACCCATTGCGCTCAAATACCGCTCTCGCAAATAAGAGCGTTGCTATTTATATGACTAAGCCTTCAACTCGCACTCGACTGGCTTCTGAAACTGCAGTTGCTCATTTGGGTGGAACACCGATTTTTATTCGTGGCGACGAATTGCAATTAGGTCGCGGCGAAACAATTGCAGACACTGCGCGAATCATTAGTGGTTACTGTGATGCGCTGATTATTCGCACCTTTGCCCAATCTGATATTAATGAACTCGGTGCAAACGCATCGGTTCCGGTAATCAATGGGTTAAGCGATGATGATCACCCAACCCAATTGCTTGCGGACTGGGTAACTATTCGCGAAAACTTCGGTCCAGATATTGCTGGCCGCAAATTTGTTTATCTTGGCGATGGAAACAATATGGCCCATGCTTGGTTGACTATGGGTGCAATCATGGGTGCACATGTAGTTGCTGCAACTCCAACTGGCGCTTGGGCGCCTGACGCGCAAGTTGTTGCAGAAGCAAAAGCAATCGCAGCCACCACTGGTGCAACTATTGAAGTTACCAATGATCCCGAAGCTGCAGCAAAAGATGCCAGCGTTTTGTACACCGATGTTTGGATGTCGATGGGCGATCCAGAAACAGAACGCATTGAGAAAACTAAAGCGCTTTCACCATTTGCCGTTTCGCAACAACTGATGGATTTAGCTAGCAAGGATTCGATCTTCATGCATTGCTTACCTGCTCATCGCGAAGAAGAAGTTGCGACTTCGGTTATTGATGGCCCAAAGTCAGTAATTTGGCGTGAGGCCTACCATCGCCGCACCACTATTCAGGCGCTGCTGTATCACTTAACCCGTGGCGAGTTACAGGGACGTTAATTCGTCGAGTTGTTCCAAAAAGCCCATATTTGAGGCTTAACGCTGGGAAAATTAAGAGCGAACTCATGAGATCTAGAGAGACAGATCTCGGTTTTCCCGCGACATACTCAAGGGTAAGCGGTAGTTTTCACCCATGTTAATTGCCGTTCCTAAGGAAATTCGTGAGGGCGAAAAGCGCGTAGCGCTAGTTCCCGATGTCATCAATAAATTAACTCGCCTCGGTCTCGATGTAGTCATCGAGTCTGGTGCCGGGCTACATTCACAAGCAAGTGATGCTGAATATGTAGCCGCTGGTGCCAAGGTTGAAAGCGGTGACATATTAAAGAGCGCTGATGTGGTTCTCTCGGTTCAGCCACTTACTCCCGCGCAGATGGCAACTCTAAAAAAAGGCGCAGTAACCATTTCATTCCTCTCAGTTGTGACAGCAGCAGATTCAATTGATGCAGCCGCAAGTGCTGGTGTAACCGCTTTTTCACTAGAACTGGTACCACGTATTTCACGCGCACAATCAATGGATGCGTTAACTTCACAAGCTCTCTGTGCCGGTTACCGAGCTGCAATTGTTGGCGCCGAACTTTCACCACGGTTCTTCCCGCTGTTAATGACTGCTGCTGGCACAGTCACTCCAGCACAGGTGCTGGTACTTGGAGCCGGTGTTGCTGGATTGCAAGCAATCGCAACTACTCGTCGACTTGGCGCGGTTGTTTCGGCATATGACGTTCGTCCATCTTCAGCTGATGAAGTTAAATCAATGGGTGCAACATTTATTGAACTTGAATTGGAATCTCTTGCTGGTGCTGGTGGTTATGCACGCGAGATGACTGAAGAACGCGCCGCTAAGCAACGTGAATTATTAACGCCTTACATTGCTAAGTCGCATGTACTAATTACTACTGCGGCAGTTCCTGGTCGCACAGCGCCAAGATTAGTTACTGCCGAGATGGTTAACTCGATGGCACCTGGCACCGTAATCGTTGACTTAGCGGCTGAAACAGGTGGCAATGTTGAAGGTTCTAAGCCTGGCGAAATCGTGATCACTGCCAATGGTGTTCAAATTTGGGGCGGAAAAGATGTCCCAAGTCAGCTTCCTTTCCACGCTTCTAGCCTCTATTCGCGCAACGTGGTTAACCTGTTAACGCTATTAACAGTGCCGCCAGCCGAAGGCGTACAAGCAGCGTTAAACCTTAACTTTGAAGATGAAATCATCGATGGCTCCGCCGTCACTCATGCTGGATCTCGTCGTGGTGGAGGGGCTAAGTAAATGGAACCGATTGCAATCATTTCGATTTTCGTACTAGCGGTTTTTGTTGGTTTCGAAGTCGTATCTAAAGTTTCGTCAACGCTACATACTCCGCTGATGTCAGGCGCTAACGCGATTCACGGTGTGATTCTCGTGGGTGCAATCATCGTTACCTCGCATAGCGAAACTAATCTTGAACTTGGACTTTCAGTTGCAGCAATTGTTTTGGCAACAATTAACATGATCGGTGGCTTTGTAGTTACCGACCGAATGCTCGAAATGTTTAAAGGCAAGAAGACCGAAAAGAAGGAGGCTAAATAATGAGCACCTTCGTATATGACTTAATTGGACTTACCGCTGGAGTTTGTTTCGTTCTAGCGCTTAAAGGTTTGTCTTCACCAAAGAGTGCTCGACGCGGTAACTTAATTGGCGCAGTCGGAGCAACTATCGCCACTGTTGTTATCTTCTTTTATGCTGCACCAGATAAAGAAGGAAATGCCACATCGCTTCCGTTGAATAACTTAGGTTGGATTCTCGGTGCGATTGCCGTCGGAACTTTGATTGGTGTACCTGCAGCTAGAAAAGTTCAGATGACTCAAATGCCACAACTTGTTGCACTCTTTAATGGTGTTGGCGGTGGCGCAGCAGCCCTAGTTGCAATCGTTGAATACTTAAGCCTTGGTGACGGGGCAACGACTGCGGTTGTCATCGCAACCGTGTTTACTGTCGTCGTTGGCTGTGTTTCATTCAGCGGTTCGATTATCACTTTCTTGAAGTTACAAGAACTTATGACTACTCGCCCAGTGGTTTTCCCTGGTGGTCGCTTTGTAATCGCAGGCACTTTGGTGGCTGTTCTAGGCGTATCAGGCTGGGTTGTCGTAGCTCTTGGCACCACACCACTACTGATTTTGGCTGCTTTATCGCTGCTCTTCGGAGTCCTGTTCGTGCTTCCAGTTGGTGGCGCAGATGTGCCAATTGTTATCTCACTCTTAAACGCATTCACTGGTTTAACTGTTGCAGCCAGCGGTTACGTTCTTGATTCAACTATGTTGATCATCGCCGGTACTTTGGTTGGCGCTTCCGGAACAATTCTTACTCGCATGATGGCAGAAGCAATGGGCCGTTCACTCTTTGGAACTTTGTTTGGTGCTTTCACCGCAAAGCCGCAAGAAGCAAGTGGTGCCGCAGAAGATCGCCCAGTTCGTTCGGGCTCACCTGATGATGTTGCAATCTTGCTTAACTATGCGCGCCGCGTTGTTATCGTTCCTGGATTCGGTTTGGCAGTTGCACAAGCGCAGCACACCGTTCGCGAATTAGCAGACTTGTTAATCGCAAAGGGAATTGACGTTGCTTACGGAATTCACCCAGTGGCAGGTCGCATGCCGGGACACATGAACGTGTTGCTTGCTGAAGCAAATGTTCCGTACGAACAACTTGCTGAAATGGATGAAGTTAACCCAACTTTCGCGCAGACCGATGTTGCAATCGTGATCGGTGCAAACGACGTTGTTAATCCCGCTGCTGAAACCACACCTGGTTGCCCAATTTACGGAATGCCAATTTTGCAAGTGGCAAACTCGGCTAACGTTATTTTCTTGAAGCGTTCAATGCGCCCAGGATTTGCCGGTATCGAGAACGAATTACTTTATGATCCAAAGACCATGTTGCTCTTTGGCGATGCAAAGGCTTCGTTGACCAAGGTTGTTAGTGCACTAAAGGGTCTGTAAGACTTCCAACTTAAGAACTTTGATTAGGTCGCTAAGTTTGGATCTGGCTACGTCGACTTAAAAGAAAGAGCAAAGTCTCCTTAAGCCAATCCTGCACTTTGCTTTAACTTTTTTGAGTACTGCCTAGCCTCTCGGTCGTCAGAGTCACCGGAAGTTCTAACGTGACTGCTGGCACTTGGTCGCGCTAACGTCATTGTTCAAGCGGGCGTGGGTTATATGGTTCGAGTTGCGAGATAGTTGAATCTTCAACTATCCTTAAGCATAGAGATAAACCTGTGTTCTACAAGTGAATGTCATGCGTTGTTAGGGAGCTTTAAATGCCAGCAGTAACCGTTGCCGATATCACCGTACTTCCGCGCATTAAGGCGGTTGCAGGTTCGCGTGCGCGCGCAGTTCGTAGCATCACAACTGCCCCACAAGGTTTCGAGGGCGAAGGTTTTCCGGTTCGGCGTGCATTTGCTGGCGTAGATATCGCGCAACTAGATCCGTTTATTCACTTAGATCAAATGGGTGAAGTTGAGTACGCGCCAGGTGAACCAAAGGGGACTCCCTGGCATCCACATCGTGGTTTTGAAACAGTTACTTACATTATTGATGGAATTTTCGATCACTTTGATAACAACGGTGGCGGCGGAACAATCACCGATGGCGATACGCAATGGATGACAGCCGGTGCTGGAATCTTGCACATCGAAACTCCACCAGAGTCTTTGGTAATGAGCGGTGGTTTATTCCACGGTTTCCAACTTTGGGTTAATTTGCCCGCTGCCAAGAAATGGTCACCACCTGCATATCAAGACTTACGTGCAAGTGAAGTTGCACTGCTTGCATCCGAAGATGGTGGCGCGTTGATTCGCGTTATTGCTGGCGAACTTGCCGGACACAAAGGCCCGGGTTCAACACAGACACCAATCACTTTGATTCATGCAACTTTGCAACCTGGTGCTGAAATTCGTTTGCCATGGCGCAAGGATTACAACGCACTCGTTTACACGTTAGCTGGACATGGTTTTGTGGGAGATGAATCTCGCCCTGTGCAGATGGGTCAACTAACTGTCTTTGGTGAAGGCGACACAATTGTTGTGCGCGCCGCAAATGTACAGGAATCACGTTCACCTGAAATGGAACTTTTCATTCTCGGTGGCGAACCAATTAAGGAACCGGTTGCCTGGATGGGTCCATTTGTAATGAACACCAAGCGCGAAGTTCTGCAGGCTTTTGAAGACTTCCAAAAGGGCGTTCTAGGCTCGATTCCAGTGATTGAAAAGGGTCATCGCCCGAACGCACAGCTAAATCGAGGTGGCGAAGGTTCAAAATTAGGTGGTTCTAACACCCCAAATTCAACCGCTAACGCTGCAAACGGTGCCGATGTACTTGATGTTCACGGTGCGCCAACCACTATGCAAGAGGGTTAAGAAGCAACTTTTCCTGGCAACAATCTATGTGCAAGAAGGCTAAGTAGCAACTTTTTTCTCAGCAACAACCACTTTGCAAGAAGTTTTAAATAAGGCATTGATGGTGTTTTGAAGGTTGTGCACAACTTATTTGTTTTGTCGGTGGGTTAATTCAAGATCCACTCATGAGCACAAACGCCGCCCGAATTACAGAGATATCTGTTGCTCATTCGAGCTCGGAATTTGATTCCGAAACTGGCGAAATCGTTACTCTGGTAGATCGCTTCCAGAATGTTGATCAGTCTGGCGACACTGCGGGTTCGATTGATCGCTTCCAAAATACTTTAGATTCTCGCGCCACTGAGTTACTGAATTCAGTTCCTGGAATCGAAACTCTGACTGCTTTAGTTGCAATAGATCCTGAGGATTTAAGCCGTGGCGCTCGAGTTGATTACCTAAGCGCAGTTGAACGACAGACTGGTTGGTTGCAAGCCTTAATTCAACGCGCAATTGTTGCCGTAGCAGGCACAGAGCCAAGTGAAGCTGATGGAATTTATGAAGGCGTCGATGGTGCCGAGCGCGAAGATATCTCTACGGCGCTACGCATGTCAGGTAATTCCGCTCAATATAAGATCGATATTGCTCGTTCACTCATTAATACTTTGCCAAACACCTGTTCAGCGCTGGCTACTGGCGAGATTTCACCAGCACATGCAAATGTAATCGCCCGCGAAACTGCAGCCGCTATTCGCGAAGGTTTGCCAACCGAAGCGATTGCCCGCATCGAGGAAAGTGCCATTGCACATGCCGAATTTCATACTCCGGCCCAAGTTGGCAACAAAGTACGCACGATGTTGGCACAAGTTGCTCCAAAAGAGTTTGAAGAAATTGTTGTGCGGGCACGCGAAACGCGCAAAGTTTCGATGTATCGCGAGTCCGATGGAATGGCAACGGTTGTGGCAATCCTTCCCGCCGAAGATGCCCAAACAGTCATGTCAGCAATCGAGAATTTTGTGATCCGTGCCAATCGCCGCGATGAAGAAGCCCGTAACCACGCTGCAAAAGCCGAGATAATCCGCTCTGCTTTTATTGGTCGCGCACCGAGTACATATGAGAGTGCTAAACGAAGTGCTGGTGTTAGCG
>JBILOR010000091.1:0-5199 GCA_044374325.1 Candidatus Planktophila sp. | reverse complement strand
TAACTACCTTCGAACTCGAACGCGATGAGATCTCGGGGCAATGGATTATTCGTAGCGTTTAGCTGCGCTAATTCCATGAACTTTTAACTATGAGTTTCATTCACCTACATGTTGCTAGCGCGTACTCGCTTAAGTACGGCACAACACAACCTGCCGATTTAGTTGCTCGCGCCCGCGAATTTAAGATGCCGGCGTTAGCAGTTACCGATCGCGATGGTTTGGCCGGTGCAATTCGTTTTGCCCAAAGTTGTGTTGCCGAAGGGATCGCACCAATCATCGGCGTTGATCTAGCGATTAAGTTGCCTGGCTTTACCGGGAAAAAATTACCGCGGTTAACGTTGCTAGCAAATGGCGATGGTGGTTGGCGATCGCTATGTCGTTTTATGACAAGTTTGAATTTAAACGCAACTGATCGCAACCCAGTAATTACCTTAGAACTACTCGAACGGTTCAGCGAATACAGTTTAGGTCTACAAGTTTTGCATGGCCCCGAATCACCAGTTAGTTATGCCATCGCCGATAAGCGGCCCGATTTAGCAATTGAAGTTTTTAACAAAACTCGCGATCTTTTTGGCGATCATGCCATTGAAATTGTTTCGCATTTAGTTGCTGGTAGCGGCCCACGATCAACGCCACATGCCGCGCGCTCGCTAATCTTTGCGCGTGATCATGATCTAGATGCCGTACTTAGCAATGCAGTGCGAATGCGCGATCGTGAAGATGGCCCAATTGCTGACATTCTCGATGCCGCTAGACAGTTAGTGCCACTGCATCCACGCCATGTCGAAAGACGTAATGCCGAAGCATTTCTAAAATCAACTGATGCCATGGCAGCACTCGCTTCTGAAATTGCCTTAGCTGCCGGTGAGCGAACGCCACGTTATTTATTAAAGACCACTCGCAAATGGGCCGAACGCGCATTGCTATCGCCAACTCGCGATATTGGCTTAGGTGGAATTCATTTACCTGAAGCGCACGTGGTTGGTGCAGCTAACCAGCAAGAGATGCGCACTTTATTGCGTAGCCGTTGCGAATCCGGGCTTAATTGGCGATATCGCGATAGCGCCACAATTGCTAAAGCTAAGCAACGACTAGATGATGAACTCGCAACGGTTGCAACGCTTGGTTATGAGTCTTACTTCTTAACAGTTGCTGACATCACCGATATGGCGCGCGAACGTTCGATTCGTGTGGCAGCTCGTGGCTCAGGTGCTGGCTCATTGATCTGTCATCTACTTGGTATCTCAGGGGTCGAACCAATGACTCATGGATTATTAATGGAGCGTTTTTGTTCACCGCTTCGTCGGGCGTTGCCAGATATTGATATTGATGTTGAATCTGATCGCAGGCTTGAAATTTATGATTTAGTTTTCAAACGTTATGGCGATAGCAACTGGAGCAAACCTGGAAATACTTCAAGGTGTGCAACTGTGGCGATGGTTGATACCTATCGAGCTCGTCATGCGATTCGCGACACCGGTGCTGCCATGGGAATGTCACTTGGCGAGATTGATCTAATTGCCAAGTCCTTGCCGCATGTGCGTGCTCGCCATATTTCACAGGCGTTAGCAAATTTGCCTGAGTTAAAGAGTTTAAATTTATCGGCACCTCTTACCGCTATGACTATTTCATTAGCCGAACGCCTCGATGGCTTGCCGCGTCACTTAGCTATGCATCCATGCGCTGTGGTCTTATCCGATGGTGGTTTATTAGATCGAGCGCCATTAACTCTAAATGCCGGCGGCTACCCGATGGTTGAATTTGATAAAGATGATGTCGAAGCAGTTGGGTTACTGAAATTAGATATCTTGGGCGTGCGTATGCAATCGAGCATTTCATTTGCGCTTTCAGAAATCGAACGTACCGAAGCTAAAAGTATTGATATTGATGCAGTCGCACTAGATGATGCGAAAACGTTTGAACTTATTAAATCAACTAAGACTCTGGGGCTATTTCAAATTGAGAGCCCGGGGCAGCGCGAACTAGTTGGCAAACTCGAACCAGAAACTTTCAACGATTTAATTATCGAAATCTCACTCTTTCGCCCCGGGCCAGTAAAGAGCGACATGATCACCCCATTTCTAAAAGCACGGCATGGTTGGGCATCGGCAAAATTAATTCATCCTCGACTGCACGATATTTTGGCCGAAACCGAAGGCGTGGTCGTATTTCACGAACAGGTAATCCGCATCATTGCCGCAATGACCGGGGTCTCATTGGCCCAAGCTGATGAGAAACGAAGAGCGCTTGGCGATCGTGATGGCCAGCAAGAGGTTTGCGATTGGTTCTTTCCAGCTGCTACCGAAGCTGGTTTTGAGCTGCCGGTAATTAACGAAGTCTGGGAAGTTCTGCGCGCTTTTGCATCCTTTGGTTTCTGTAAAGCACATGCGGCGGCTTTCGCGCTGCCCACTTATCAATCAGCTTGGCTTAAAACGCACCACCCAGCAGCTTTCTTAGCTGGCGTTTTAACTCATGACCCAGGCATGTATCCGAAGCGGTTAATTCTCGATGAGGTACGCCAATTAGGTTTAACGATTGCCCCGCTTGATGTTAATTACTCTGATCGGGTTTATCGGGTTGAAGATAATGGCAGCGCAATACGTATGTCACTATCAACGGTAAGTGGAATTAGCGATCGCGAAATCGAAAGCATTATTGCAGCTCGACCATATGTAGATCTCGCTGACTTCTTCCGTCGCTCTGGGGCTGCGGCACCAACTATCGAATCGCTAATTCTTACTGGGGCTTTCGATGCGATACATAACTTAGATAGCACCAAGCTAAATCGGCGGGATCTCTTATTGCACTTAAGCGATTTGCAACAAGGACCAGCTCAAGCAATTTCTGGTTCGCAATTAACTTTTGGTTTTGCACCCCCTGCACTAATCCCAAGTGGCTTACCCGAACTGCGGGCTAACGAGAAAGTACAACACGAAGTAGAACGACTCGGCATGGATGTAACGCACCACATGATTGAGTTCTATGGCGAATTCTTAAACGCAATTGGCGCAGTACGTTCATCTGAACTTTTAAAGCAACGTTCACGAACTTCAATTTTGGTAGCTGGCGTGAAAGTAACTTTGCAGACGCCACCAGTTCGATCAGGCAAACGAGTAATTTTCTTAACGCTAGATGATGGATATGGTTGCAGTGATGCGACCTTCTTCCCGGATGCCCAAACTGATTACGCTGGAACGCTTTATAACTCGCAATTGTTGTTGGTGCGGGGCGAAGTTCGCCGCACTGGTGCTAGGGGAGTATCGCTACGCGCCGATGCTGCCTGGTCGCTATCTGATGTCTATAGCCAATGGTTATCTAATAAGGTGGCGATATGAGTACGGAACCAAATGAGGGCACCGCAACGATTCTCCATGTTGATATGGATGCTTTCTATGCCTCGGTTGCCGAACGAGATGACCCATCGCTACGCGGTAAAGCAGTAGTAGTTGGGGCGGGGGCTCGAGGTGTGGTGCTGTCAGCAAATTATGCAGCGCGCAAATATGGAATTCGTGCTGCAATGCCAGTTGGTCGCGCAAAACGAATGGCACCACATGCAATTTTCGTAACTCCAGATCATCAGCGATACTCCGAAGTTTCAGCCAAGGTAATGGAGATCTTCGATTCATTTACCCCGCTAGTCGAACCAATTTCTCTCGATGAAGCGTTTCTTGATGTGACTGGTGCTCGTAAATTACTTGGCACTGGCCGCGAGATTGCAGTTGAAATTAGACGTCAAGTTGAAGCCAGCGAAGGCATTACTTGCTCGGTGGGCATTGCGCCATCAAAATTCATTGCCAAACTAGCATCTGGTCATTGCAAACCAAATGGCATTCTAGAAATTCCAGCTGATCGAATTCTAAATTTTCTTCATCCGCTACCGGTAAATGCAATTTGGGGAGTGGGGCCAAAGACTGCCGAAACTCTTGAGCGTTTAGGTTTGCGCACCGTTGCCGACATTGCAAATTTGCCACGTGCCACATTAATTCGCGCACTTGGTCAAGCCAGTGGTGCCTCACTATACGAATTAGCTTGGGGCCGCGATTATCGCGATGTAACACCAAATGAACCAGATAAAAGTATTTCGGCAGCCGAAACTTTTGCACAAGACATTGATAATCCCGAAGAAATCCTGCAAGAGTTCTTGCGTCTGACTGAAAAAGCTGCGGCCCGATTACGTGAAAACAATTACTATGCCAAAACAATTTCGATCAAAGTTCGCTTTGCTGATTTCTCAACTATTTCGCGTTCGAAAACTTTGCCGCTACCAATCGATAGCACTCACGATATTTATGAAATTGCTAAAACACTTTACTTAGCGCTTAACCTTGACCGAGCTCGCTTGCGTCTAGTTGGTATCTCTCTCGATAATTTAAGCGAGGCCGCCCCCGAGCAGTTGCTATTAGGCGCCCGCGAGAAAGGCTGGCGAGAGGCAGATACAGCTATAGATCAGGCCAAATTACGCTTCGGCGGCGGTAGCGTGCGACCAGGGCGGCTGATTAAGAAATCCTCAGCAGATCCCAAGGCGCCAAAGGGTGAAAAAAGTAGCGAGTAACGCTCACATGTTCTATTGTGACCTTATGCCACTTTCCGAGCGTGAAGAGAAGCTACTGGCCCAGATGGAAAAGGCCTTGTTAGCCGATGATCCACGCCTAGTTTCTGCGCTAACTGGTGCTCCAACTAAATCTAGCCGCCGCAATCTAGGCCTGGCTGTGGTCTTATTTTTCGCCGGTTTTGGCGCAGTTTTCGGTGGCGTATTTAGCAAGATCTATCCAATTAGCTGGGTCGGATTTTTGATCTGTTTAACTGGCTTATCAATTTTGGCTGCCGGCCTAAAGGGCAAAGTCGAAGCAATCTCTAGGGGTCAACGCCCGGTAAAGCCAGCTAAAAAGGGCTTTAGAGAGCGCATGGATAACCGATGGGATGATCGCGGCCGCGACTCTATGGAGTAATTTTTTAAAGTAATTAGTTGGACTAAGGCCCCCTATTGGGGGTCTTTTTTTATGCCCGCCTGCCTTTCAAACTTGTGGAGAGATCTACCCAAAAAAAGGGGGGATTAGGGAAAAAAGTGGCGAAAGGTGGTTGCAAATGGAGGAAAATGGAGTAAAGTGGGGAACTAGAGCATTCAAACCTTGGGGAAGGGGGAGCTCATGTTTCTCGGCACTCACGAGCCTCGCCTTGATGAAAAGGGCCGTTTAATCC
>JBILOR010000090.1:0-5218 GCA_044374325.1 Candidatus Planktophila sp. | reverse complement strand
CTGAGCACGCTTCAATGGCTGCGATCGAATCTGTTGCTGCTAAAGCTCGCACCGCGATTTGGTTTGGTCGCCCAACGGCTAAGACGGTAGAAGCTGCTGAAAAGCGACCAGTTGTTTATTCCAGCATTATGGGAACTAGCTCCAATAAGTTAGTTCTATCTATGGGTGGCGAACTGCTCTACTTAGATGGCGAAATTGTTGGCGCCGTTGGATCAGCCGGAGCATCAGGGGCCGAAGATATTCAGGTTTCGCAGCGATGCGTAGAAATTTGGAACTCACTTCATAGTTAAATCTGGGAGTACCACAGAGTTGTACGAAAAGTCGTACGACTCTGGTAAGGTTTCCGTATCTACTTAGGGAGCCAAAATGGCAATCAGCGCATCTACGGCACGCGAGAAGCTCTTTCCACTGATCGAGCAAGTAAATCAAGATCTCAAACCTGTCTTGATAACTTCAAAAAATGGCAATGCCGTATTGATCTCTGAGAGCGAGTACGAATCGATCATTGAGACTAACTATTTGCTCTCAACCCCGGCAAACCGGGAATCCCTAGAAAAGTCATTTGCTCAAGCACGGGCAGGCAAGTTAACCGAATATGTTTTCGACTTAAGTGGGACTTTAGTTCCAGTAAAAACCAAGAAACCAGCCAAGTCAGCCTCTCGCGCTAAAACTAAGTCCTAACGCGCAAAGTGGCCCCCAAAACTTTAAAAATTTTCCTAACTCCAGTGGCTGAAGCACACTTAAAGCACTGGCAAAGATCTAATCCAAAAATCATACTGAAGATTAATCAGTTAGTTCAGTCTGCAATTAGAACTCCTGAATCTGGCATCGGTCACCCCGAGCAACTAACTGGACAGTTAGCCGGTGCTTGGTCTCGACGGATTACTGCAAAAGATCGACTTGTATATTTCGTTGAAGACGATACCTTGGTCATAACCCAGGCTCGTTTTCATTACGAACGAGATTAACCTTCGGCCAAGCGCGCTTTAGCCATGGCCTGCAGTAACTTAATATCAACTTCCCAGTCATTTGGTACTGCAATTGTTTTCTTGGTAACTCGATACTCAGTCAACTTTGGGCGAAACTTATCTAATACTTCGGTACTCCAAGGCGCAATCGAGATATGGTTCTTAGAAACCGAGGCACCGAACACATAGAACGCGCCCTTTCGCAGCATTGGTTGATTCCAAGCAATTACAAGTTCTAATTCTGGATACTTATCTTGAATAGCCTTGATTATCTGCTTAATTGTTTTAGCCTGCGTTGGATCAATGCTCTTGTAATAGTGCGCTGGCGTTTCATGCCGGTGAGCTGAAATTGAACCACGTGAATACATAACCAACGCATTGGCATGGGCTTGTGAAAAGCCATAGTTCTCGCGCAGATGAGCAATCTGTTCCGGATATTTCTTGCCTTCAAGAGCTTTCATAACTTTGAACCAATATGACATCTTCTCGCCATACTTCTTTTCAATCGCCGGAAAGTGCGCCTCGCGACTCGGGTCTTTAGTAGCCATGCACAAAGTTTATCGCCTAAGTGATAACCGAATAGAATTCACAGATGAAGAAGTTAAAGGGCCTACTGAAAGCCGCTCATTTCGGCCCCACATTGATAGTCACTGCAATCTCCTTTGCCGTCGCAATGTATTACTGGTGGGAAGGCCCAGCTTATGTAATTGCCTTTGGCGTATTTACCGGCCAACTCGTCGTCGGCTGGAGCAATGATCTATATGACCTTGATGATGACTTAAAACATCAACGTACCAAGAAGCCGCTGGTTTCAGGGTTGATCACTAAGCAATATTTACAAAGGTGGCTGCGCTTTATGTTGCCCTTTTCCTTTGTGGCCAATCTATTGGGACCCCTCGGAATTAAAGGTGGCTCGGTTTACATGCTTGGTATCGCATGCGGCGTTGCATACAACTTCTACTTTAAATTCAATTTTCTATCGCCACTACCTTTTGCTATTGCTTTCGCAGCGCTGCCATCATCGGTGGTAATTTCCAAAGATTTAAACCCTCCTTTGTGGATGCTGTCAGGGGGAGCGCTGTTCGGAATGGCCGCTCACTTCATCAATGTCATAAAGGATATGGATCAAGATCAGGCCAGCGGAATCAAAGGACTGCCACAGCAGCTCGGTAAAACAAAATCCATCGCAGCTGCCGCTGTCTTGATTGCTCTGGGCATCCTTGCTCTATTTGTTGGTTAATCATTAGTTAGCTGGCTGGGTAAAATAGTTAGCATGTCCGCCCGCCTAAATCTTTCATTTACTTCCGAACTAATTTACTGGCGCGGCCCAGCTCCATTTTATTTCTTTCGGGTACCTGAAAAAGAGGCTGCAGCGATTTCAAAAATCGCATCAGGTGTCACCTATGGATGGGGAGTAATTCCGACAGACATTACGATCGGGAACGAAGTTTTCTATACCGCTCTATTCCCGAAAGATGGCAGTTATTTAGTGCCGCTTAAAAAAGCTATTCGGGAAAAACTAAAAATAGAGCTTGGCGATAATGTAAAAATTAAAGCCACAATTTAAATCGTTCCGGCTTCCAAGCCTTTCAGCACTTCTTGCGCTCGTGCCTTTAGTTCCGGCAGGTCACTTAATCGGTTTAACCCAAACACTTGCTGGCTCATACGATGATTCTTAACAAAAGTTTCCTTATGACGATCGAGGAAATCCCAATAAAGGGTTGTAAATGGGCAAGCAGTTTCGCCAGTACGTAACTTGGGGTTATACGCGCAAGGCTTGCAGTAATTGGACATGCGCGAAATATAAGCACCACCCGCGGCATATGGTTTTGTCATCATCTGCCCGCCATCGGCATGAACTCCCATGCCGATCACATTTGGAACCATCACCCATTCGCTGGCATCGATAAAAACTTCACGCATCCATTCCAGAAACTCTTGCGGGTTTGTTCCCGTAACCAGTGCGAGATTAGAAAGCAACATCAGCCGCGGAATATGGTGAACCCAGGCTCGCTGCTGAATATCGCCGACCGTTTCCTTGATGCAGTTCATTTGAGTTTCTGCTGGGTCGTTAAACAACGGCAGCAACTTACGAGTCGCATTTAACTGATTGTTCTCTCGGTAATCGGGGCCAAGGAACCAATACATTCCATTTACATATTCGCGCCAACCAATGATTTGTCGGATAAATCCTTCGGCGGATTCAATCGGAACATCGCCACTGTTAAAGGCCTTAACGGCCGCGTTAATTACTTCACTCGGATGCAAAAGACCATTGTTTATGTAGGGCGAGAGTAAAGAATGATGTAGCGCCCAGTTATCAGTTGTCATCGCATCTTCGAGCGGTCCGAACTCGCCAAAATGGTTATCAATAAAGTTCTTCAGTTGAGCAAGGGCGCCTTGTCGAGTAGTTGCCCAGGTCGTGGTCATTACATGACCAATCTCCTTGGCCACCTCTTCATCTATCTCATCGCGCTGATGTTCTAAATACTTCGGACCTTCATATTTCTTGGGCGGTGGCAATCGATTCTCTTTATCGAAGTTCCACGCACCTCCTGCAGGCTCGCTACCATCCATCAGAATGTTTAAGCGAACTCTTTGCTTGCGATAGAAACTTTCCATTAAGTAACTCTTTTGCGAATCTGCCCAGGACTTAAAGAGTGGGCGAGGAGTTAAGAAAAAATCGTTCTCAACAAATTCGACCCCAAATTCCTGTAGCGCTGCGAACTGCCTAAATGAGGAAGGCTCAGCGCAGATAATCGGCAAACCCTTGTGCTTGGCCTGAACAGACTTAATGCCATCAACAGTGGTTGCAGCCTTCACATATTCAACGGTAAAGCCTTCGAGCTCTAAAGATTTTGCAAAGTGCCGAGCGCTAGAAATTAAAAAGAAAAGCCGCTCTTTATGCCAATTGCGGCCCGTGGTCATGCGAGCGCTTTCGACTAAAACAATCAGATCGCTCTTTGGGTCAGCACCTTTAAGTGCCCCATATTCACGATGCAGATGATCAAAGGGCAGATATATGATGCGCTTCATTTATTCTCTCGGCATCGATCGCTGCAGTATTTAACTTCTGGCCAATTCTTTGCCCACTTCTTACGCCATTCAAATTCCAGACCACAGCGCACGCATACCTTTGGCGCAAAGCCATTCTTTGTTTTAGCAACGCGTGACATCAGGCAATAGTAGATCAGTGTTTAAGAACTTTCATGGGAAGATTAAGTCATGAGCAAAGAGATTAATTCAGCAACTATCCGCCGTTATAACCTAATTGCGGGTTTCTTCCACTTAGCCCAAATGGTCGCAGTTATCGCCTTATCTAATGATTTCACACTGCCAATCGTGGCTAGATATATGACTGGCCCTCCTGGAAGCACATTTGCTGAGCCGATCACTTTGCTCGACACCCCTGTCGGATTAACCGTGGCGCTATTCCTTGGTTTATCTGCATTCTTCCATTTCTTAGTTGCCTCGCCTCAATACTTTTATCGATATCAATACGGTCTAGCTCAAAACCGCAATTATTTCCGTTGGGTTGAATACTCAATTAGCTCTTCAGTAATGATCGTTCTGATTGCTCAAATTGTCGGCGTCTCAGATGTAGCTGCAATTATTGCCATCTTCGGAGTTAACGCGTCAATGATTCTTTTCGGTTGGTTACAAGAAAAATATGAGACACCAGGAAATGGCGGCTGGCTACCATTTATTTTTGGTTGCATCGCCGGAATCGTTCCGTGGATCGGTTTAGTTTTCTATATCTTCTCTATCAAAGGCATCGGCGATGCTTCGGCACCTCTGTTTGTCTACGGAATCGTATTTTCACTTTTCGTGCTCTTCAACATTTTTGCCATCGTGCAATTCCTGCAATACAAGAAAGTCGGCAAGTGGGCGCAATACTTACGTGGCGAGAAGACCTACATAACCCTTTCACTTATTGCTAAATCTGCACTCGCTTGGCAAATTTTTGCCGGCACTTTGGTTTAATAAAGTTAAATCCGCTTACACTCGTTAAATGAATGGTTCTCTCGCGCTAGTTGGTTCAGGTGAATATTTACCTGCCATGGCGCCGTTCGAGAGTTCGCTAATTTCCGACGGTGTTAAAAACGGTAAAGAAGCTCGCTACTTGCAGATTCCAACTGCGGCCGGCCGTGAAAGCGCCGACCGATTGGAATACTGGCGATCACTTGGCCAGAGACAAGCAGATGCTTTAGGTGTCCAATGCACTTATTTACCGATCTATTCGCGTGAAG
>JBILOR010000089.1:0-5235 GCA_044374325.1 Candidatus Planktophila sp. | reverse complement strand
GAATCAAGTGGGTGCGCATTAGCGGTGTTTCTTCAGACATTGGATTAGCAATGCGGAAAGTTGCGGCACGTTCGCCGGTGTAATTAAGAGCTTTCATGGTGGACTCGGCGACAAATGGGAAATTTTGTACTTCAGTTAAACCACGAGCTGCAAGTGCTGCTGCAATCGTGCGACGACGAAGCTGTACCGGCGTAAGCGTTGCGGCATAAGGACTGCGCGGCAACACTGAAGGGATTTGGTCATACCCGACAATGCGAGCGACTTCTTCAACTAAATCGGCCGGGATTTGTAAATCACCTCGCCATGACGGCGGATCAACTATCCAACTCTTGGTATCTACATCGCAACCTACAGTTGTGAGCGCCTTTTCAATAACATCATTCGATAGCGCAGTACCTAAGCGATCGTTTACATATTTAGGATCTAGTTCGATCAACGGCGGATATCTCTCTTCGCCGGCAACGGAAGCACCTACATAAGTAGCTCCGCCTAATGAAATCATTAACTCGGCTGCCCGAGCTGAAGCGAACTCGGCTAATGAAGGATCTACGCCGCGCTCTAGTCGACGTGACGCTTCGGTTGAAAGTTTGTGGTGACGAGAATTTTTGGCAATGGCGATTGGATCAAAACGAACCGCCTCAATTGCAATTGTGGTCGTGCTGTCCGTAATTTCAGAATCTAGCCCGCCCATAGTTCCGGCTAATGCGAGCACTTGCTTTGAATCGCGTACGACCAAATCGCTAGATGATAATTCGCGTTCTTGATTATCAAGGGTCTTAAATTTAGTTCCATCCACCGCATTATTAATTTCTAGACCATCGACAATCTTTGCGCGGTCGAATGCGTGAAGCGGTTGACCAAGTTCGACCATCACATAGTTCGTCACGTCAACAGCTAATGAAATTGAGCGCATACCGATCTTCTCAATGCGACGACTCAACCAAATAGGCGTCTGAGCTTTTGGATTGAAACCATCGAGTGAACGCAAAACAGCAACCATCGCACCACTTGAAATCTTGATTGGTGTTGCGTTACCGGAATCAGTGAAAGATAACGATTTCGCATGAGCGATTGGGTCTGTGAAATCCAAACTCAACGCACCCGCAATTTCGCGAGCAGCTCCACGAATGCTCAAGGCATAACCGCGATCTGGGTTGACCGCAATGTCGAAAATTGTGTCGTTTATTTGTAATAGCTCAATTGCATTATCGCCAACCTTGGCAACAGATTCAGCTAGAACAATAATTCCGGAATGATCATCGCCTAGGCCAAGTTCTTTAGCGGAACAGATCATGCCGTTACTCGTTTTACCGTAAGTTTCGCGTGCACTAATTGCAAAATCCCCAGGTAAAACCGCGCCTGGCAGTGCTGCTACAACTAAATCATTGACCTCGAAATTACGAGCACCGCAAATCACAAAACGGGTCTGACCCTCGTTGCAATCTAACTCCACATATCGAATTGGTTTCTTGTGTTCGGTTAATTCTTCAATGGCAATGACTCGAGCTACTACCAGTGGGCCTGTTAAATCAGCGCCCTGTTTAATTACATCTTCAACTTCAAAACCTACGCGGACAAAAGCATCTGAAATCGCTTCATCGGAAATGCCAGATAGATCAACAAAATCTTGGACCCAAGAACGTGGAATACGCATTAGAGGCCAACTCCAAACTGACGCGTGAAGCGCAGATCGCCTTCAACAATTTCGTGTAAATCAGTTATGCCATGTCGAACCATGAGTGTGCGCTCAAGACCCATGCCAAAGGCAAACCCACTGAACTCAGTTGTGTCTATGCCACAAGTTGCCAGCACCTTTGGATTAACCATTCCGCAACCGCCCCACTCGATCCAGCGGCCATTGAAGTAGACATCGACTTCAGCGCTTGGCTCAGTGAATGGGAAAAATGATGGTCGTAGACGTGTTGTTACATCTGGACCAAACATATGACGCGCAAAATTATCGAGAGTTCCCTTTAGGTGAGCCATTGATATTCCGCGGTCAACCACCAAACCTTCGACTTGGTGAAAAACTGGACTATGCGTTGCATCTAGTTCGTCGGCGCGGAAAGTGCGACCTGGTGAAATAATGTAAATCGGCGGTTCGTTAGTCAGCATTGTGCGAATCTGTAATGGTGAAGTTTGAGTACGCAGAACAAGCGCCGCACTTAGTGGCTCGACAAAGAAAGTGTCTTGCATAGTTCGAGCGGGATGATCAGCCGGAATATTAAGAGCATCAAAGTTGAGCCAACTCGATTCGAGTTCGGGACCTTCAGCTACTGAATAACCTTGAGCTAAAAAGAAATCACTAATGTCATTCTTGATGATTGTGATCGGGTGCAATCCCCCAGGATGTGCCACCTTTGCTGGCAAAGTTATATCTACAACTTCTTCGAGCAAAATCTTTTGATCGCGAGCAAGTTCAAGACGTGTTGTATCTTCAGCTAGAGCTGCGGCAATGGCAGCTTTTGCCTCGCCGATAATTTTTCCGAATGAGGCTTTTTCCTCTGGCGAAAGTGAACCCAGACCACGGCTGGCCAATGAAATTGGAGCTTTATCTCCAGTATGAGCTAATCGAGCCGCCTTGAGTTCATCGAGGTCGTTAGCGGCGGCAAATGCCGACTTGGCAGCGCTGACCCATTCGTTGATTTCTTGCGGATTCATATGCTGAAGTCTACTTGGTCGACTTTACTTATCGTCGGCAATTTTTGCCGTTAACTCGTATAAAACTATCGATACGGCCGCGGACAGATTAAGGCTTTCTGCATTGCCAGCCATAGGTATAGCTAACTCTTCAGTGACTGCTTGTACTTCAAGGTCAGCTAAACCGCGAGCTTCATTTCCAAAGATCAGAACCGTATTTTCATTGATCGCGAAATCTCGAATCGATTTCTTGCCATCTGCTGACAGCGTCGCAAATTTCAAGTTCGGGAAAGTTGCTTGCAAGTGATCAAGTGAAACCCGTTCAAAGATTGGTAAATGCCAAAGTGACCCTGCAGTGGAGCGAACAACCTTGGGTGAATACATATCCACGCTGCCCTGTGATGTGATTACCGCAGTCGCTCCAAGTGCATCAGCCGAGCGCAAAATAGTGCCCGCGTTTCCAGGATCTTGAATTTCATGTAAGTAAAGCAAAATAGATTTACCGGTTAACTTCAAAGCTGTCAGCTGAGGATTTGGGATTTTGCAGATTGCCAGAATGCCTTGTGGCGAGATTGTTTCACTCATTTCCTTCATGACGGCGTCAGTTACGTCTTCACATTTAAACTTAGTTAAATCTATTTGGTCATTCTCTAATCGAGTGCGCCCATTTGCAGTTAAATACAAAACATCTACCTGATCAATTGCTTTAGCCTTAATTGCTTCGCGCACAAACTGCGCACCTTCTGCTACATAACGTGCACTTTCGCGGCGTTCTTTAGCGCCCTTAGAACTGATAAGAGCCTTCACTCGCGCAATATGTGGCGAGTGAAGGCTCTCGATCATTAATCTAGATTCGGTTAACGAATTACAGTGCAGCTAAAGTCTTGCGAGCAACTTCAACTAGCGCCTTGAAAGTCGCTGGGTCATTTGTTGCTAGCTCTGAAAGTAAACGGCGATCGACTTCTACGCCAGCTTCCTTTAGACCTTGGATCAAACGGTTATAAGTAAGACCGTTCTCACGTGCAGCTGCATTGATGCGCTGGATCCAGAGTCGACGGAAGTCGCCCTTCTTATCCTTGCGATCGTTGAAGGCATAAACCATTGAGTGTGTAACTTGCTCTTTGGCCTTTGTGAAAAGACGTGAACGTTGACCGCGGTAACCGCTAGCACGTTCTAAAGTTGTACGACGCTTCTTGGCAGCGTGGACTCCGCGCTTTACTCTCATTTAAGTGCTCCTTACTTCAAGCCAAGCATGCGCTTAGCTGTTGTTGCAACGGTTGGCTTAGCTGCGGACTCAGTGCTCAAACGTCGAGTAAGACGTGAGGACTTGCGCTCGAGTAAGTGGCGCTTTCCGGCGCGCTCGTGCATGACTTTTCCGGAACCAGTAATGCGGAATGTCTTCTTCGCACCACTGTGTGTTTTCATCTTTGGCATCTTGGGTCTCCCGTTGCTAGTTCTTATTCGGTCTCTGCTGCTGCAGCTGCGGCATCGGCTTTTGCTTTACGCGCTGCCTTTGCTTCTGCTACTGCTTCAGTCTTGCGCTTAGTTGGACCAAGCACCATTGTCATATTTCGTCCCTCTTGTTTAGGGGCGAATTCGACGAAAGCAATTTCTGCGACATCTTCTGCAAGACGTTGCAAGATCTTGTAACCGAGTTCAGGACGCGTTTGTTCGCGACCACGGAATTGCATTGTCACCTTGACCTTGTCGCCACCCTTTAAGAATTTCTCGATGTGATTCCGTTTGGTCTCATAATCGTGAGTCTCAATCTTTGGTCGCATACGTACTTCCTTAACCACAATGTGGGTCTGGTTTTGGCGTGCTTCCCGAGCTTTCTGCGCGATCTCGTATTTGTACTTTCCAAAATCCATGATCTTGCAGACTGGTGGATTAGCTTCTGGTGCGATCTCGACTAAATCGAGGCCAACTTCATCAGCCATCTGTAGCGCAACTTCGATATCTACTACGCCAACTTGTTCACCGGTGTAACCGATTAAACGAATTTGGGGTGTACGAATTCGATCGTTGATACGTGGGTCAGTTGTGATTTTTGCTCCTCTTATTCGGTTTGCTGGTACTTCGCGCTCAGTAACCGCGCCATGCAAAATAAGCAACCGCCAAGGAGTCCAATTTGCGCTGAAATAACTTCAACTAAGTTGAACTTCGACATACCAGGAATCTGGAAGATTCTTAGGTGGGAGCGGTAACTCCTCTTGCAGTAGCGAACTACTGGTCTGAGACAAAGGGTACTAGAGGGTTGGGTAAAGGCGAAATTGAGCCTAATTCAGCGCTAGTAAGCCCGACTTAGCCCATGGCATGTACGCCACCATCGACGTGAATGATCTCGCCGGTGGTTTTTGGAAACCAATCAGATAAGAGCGCAACGGCTGCTTGAGCAGCTGGCACTGGGTCAGTTACATCCCAAGCCAATGGCGAACGCGAATTCCAAACTTCTTCGAAATCTGAAAATCCCGGAATTGATTTAGCGGCCATGGTTTTAATCGGACCAGCTGCAACTAAGTTCACGCGAATATTTTCAGCACCCAGATCACGAGCTAAATAACGAGAAGTAGATTCGAGGGCCGCTTTGGCAAC
>JBILOR010000088.1:0-5269 GCA_044374325.1 Candidatus Planktophila sp. | reverse complement strand
TTGGTGCCACAGACTGGGCAAATGCCCTGTGCCATGCGACGACCAGAGTCAGAAACCTTTACAGTTCCTTCAAAATCACGCTTCTCTTTGCACTTAACGCAGTAAGCGTCACCTTTGTATGTCTCTGTCATGTGAAGCCTCCAATCGACGCGAGCATTTGTCGATGGAATTCGACGAAATTAACTTGCGTGCAGGCTTTACGATACCCCCGCTCACGCTCAAATCGGGGTTTCTGAGCGTACTTTGTGGGAACTTTTTTACCTGTTATTTGGTGGCAGGCGGGGCTAGATCGCTCTCGGCGAGCTCATAACCATCGAGGTAGGCCTGGGCCTTCTCGCCATCGGGATAGGCGGCCAAGATTCGCTGGAAATCGGGGCCATGGTCGAAAAAGCGCAGGTGAATCGCTTCATGGAAGAGGACATAGTCCTGCACGTAGGCTGGGGCGAACCTAAGGCGGTCAGAGATTCGGATGCTGCGGTCGATGCCGGTGCAAGATCCCCAGCGCTCACGCATCTGGCGCCAGTCGATGCTGGCGGGGCGTTCTGAGATTTCGGGGGCATAGGCCTCGATTAGGGCCACGGTGCGGGCGATCAGCACGCTCTCTGACGGGGTGCGGTCAGCCTCGGCGCTGCGAATCCGTTCGACCATTTCCGGAACGATTGATCGCTCATCGGCCTTACTCATTCGAGCCGGGATCGAAACTACTATCTGTCCACCTTGGCGATATGCCGAGATATTTTTCTTTCGTCGCTTGGAGCGAATTACGACAATCTCGCCTTGGTCAACCCCAGGCAAAGTCGGTGCAATTTCCAATGAAGTATCAACCACAGGTTTAGTTATTTGCGATTCAGTAATTGAAAATAAATCGATATTTTCAGATGAATTCATGTGCAAAAGGTAGCGTGAAAGTAGTTCATTACAAGGAAAAGAATCACTTTGTCAATCTGTGGGTCGGTTGATTCATTCTGCAAACTTCGTTAAGTTCGCGCTTACGAAGTCCTCGGATAACAGTTTTATATCTGCAAGGGGAAGGCAGATATTTAACAGCGACCGGGGACTTCGCTTTTTATTTCACTAATACTCAGAGTAAGCCGCTCAAATCATCAGGGACTTCAACGCTAGCTAAATAAAGCTGCGGATTAAGCAACTCTTCTTGAGTCGGCAAGATGCCAGACCAAATCTTGTCGCGTGTTGAGATATTGCTGAGTTCAGAGATAGATCGCCAGAAAGCACTTGCTTCGCGCGCTAATCGAGGGGATACCTCTAGGCCAAGGAGTGAAGAGAATAATTGTTTAGTTGGTGCATTAGTTACGCGATGACGACGCAAAGTTTCACGCAATTTTTCTAGATTCGGTAAACGTTCGCCTGCAGCAGTTGTGACAACTTCATCAACCCAGCCATCGATTAGTGCAAGTGCAACTTCGAGTTTTGTTAACGCTGCTTTTTGCGCGTCTGATTCTTCGGGGGTAAATAATCCTTGATTAATCGCATTGGCAAAAGATTCTGGATTATTTAAATCAATCTCGGCTGAACTAAGTGCAGATGTGGCTTGATCTTGGATTGCGTTCATGTCGATAGTAATTCCGCGGCCATAATCCGTAATTGACTGGCGCAAATATGAAACTAACCAAGGATTGTTATCAAAAAGTCGAGCAATTGCGGCTTCGCGTAGTGCGTGGAACAAGCGAACTTCAGTGATCGGCACATCTAAATCTTGCGCCCACGCATTAATATTTTGCGGAATTAGCGCTGGGTGAGCAGGTGTAATTAGTGGTAAACCAACATCATGAATTCCGGTAACGCTGGCTGAAAGCTGACCAATAGCTTGACCTAATTGCGTTGCAATAAGTGAGCCAATGAAGCCTTTTAAGAGGCCACCGATCATGTCCATTGATGCGTGTGCATTTCCAATGCCACCTAAAATATTTTCACCATTTGGACCCTTGAACATATTTGGATCAACGCCAGCTTCGGCTAGAAATTCTTCGTTAAGCGAACCATCGGAATTAAATGCTTGGTCGGCAGCTTGACTTGCTTGCGATAGCAATCCAGCAAGTGCATCAGCTAATCCAGCAGCAAGTGGTTCGACCGTTTCTTGCCAACCAGCCAGCGAAGTATCAACCCAATCGGTGCGACTTAGCGCAATTCGGCTTTCAGAAATTTGTAAAGCGAAATCTGTTTTCTCATCAAGCCAAAGTTGTGCAAGATCTAAAGCAGTTTTTATTTCGGCAACATCATTTGCACCAACTGGTTGTGATCCATGTGCTTGGGTAAATTTTTTGGCGGTGTCGCGCACAATTGTTTTTGGTAGTGGTTCTGATTTTGCCGAATTTGAAAGGATAGGATTAATAAATCCGGCTGGGTTAAAACCTAGTTTTTCGAACTGCTCTTTCATTTGGGATTGCATTGCCTCAAGAGCGGCGGCAAGTTCAGCAGATTTTTCAGAGTCGTCTGAGTTATCGCTGGGTCCAAAACCAAAAGCTGTCATGGCTACCTTTCCGATGTTGCTTAACTCTCGCTAAGTCCAATAAAACTCTCAAAGTTCGATGCAGTAATACTAGTTAAACAACTCAATTGGGCACTTTCTTCCCGAAACCTCTAGGCTAGGGCCATGTCCAACGCCTTCACCGCCTTAATTTGGTGGCTTATTCCCCTTGCCGGACTAATTGGCGCGCTTGGATACGTGCTTTGGGTGAGTAAATTTCAGGGCAAATTTGAGCAGGAAACAACTCGCTCTGTGACCTCTTTCCAAAGGTTCCAAGATTCCTTCCGCGATCAGCAAGCCCGCGATCTTGAAGCAAAAGAAAAGCCTGTCGACCCAACTGCCTAAGCGCATCCGATGAGATTTTCGCCCCTGCCTCGCTTAGTTAGATATTTCCTATTATTTATTCTGGTCATCTCTCTTTTCATTCCGTTGCCATTTGCAATTGTGATGCCTGGCCCAGCTACTGATGTTTTGGGCCCAGTTGTAAAATTTCCAAAACGTTTCACCGAAAGAGTTCCAGCGCCGACCGGAAAATTGCTGCTCACAACGGTTTCGGTCACAACTCCCAATTCAAGAGTTGTTGGACTAGAGGTGTTGGCTCGTTGGATTCAACCCGAGGGAGTAGTAGTACCAAAATCAGTTATTTATGAACCTGATGCAGATGTTGAAGAAGAGAAGAAAGCTAGCTTGGCCGAGATGGATGGCTCGCAAAACAATGCGGTGATTGCCGCATTTAATTACTTAAACCAGTACGAACCTGCACTTGCACCTTATTTGCGCTCAGGTGAGTTAAATAGTCAGCGAGTAAAATTTGATTTACCAAATACAGGTGGGCCAAGTGGTGGATTAATTTTTGCACTAGGAATTGTTGAGAAGTTAAATGCCGCGCAACTAGTAAATGGTCGATTGATCGCAGGAACTGGCACGATCAATAAAAAAGGTGATGTTGGCCCAATCGGTGGCATCGAAGATAAATTAATTGGAGCTAAGCGGGCTGGGGCAACACTTTTTATCGCACCCATCGATAACTGCATCGACATCACCAATATTCCAAAGGGCTTACAGATTGTGGCGGTTTCGACCTTGGGGGAGGCTGTGACTCTGCTGAAAAAGCCTGCTCAGGACTTGGCAAAGCTGCCCGCTCTAAGTGGTTGTTTTAATTAGGCGATGTTTTAGTGCCTAGCGGCTGTTCTAATTAGCGTTCAACCCGTAAATAGCGCAAAATTGGGTTATCCCAACGGGGTTGGTTTTTAGAAAATGGAGAAATAGATGAGTTCGAATCCGCAATTTGATTTCGCAAAGAGCTTCGGCCGCAAGTCAGGTGGCCGACGTGTAAGCCCTCTTTCGGTCACAGTCGGAATCTTGGTAGCTGTTGGAATCGCACTCGTTTCACTTAGTGGTTTTTATGCAGATTGGCTTTGGTACAAATCTGTTAATTACACCAACGTTTGGTCGACCACGCTTTTCACCAAGATCTATCTCTTCATTGGCTTTGGTTTAATCACCTCACTATTTGTATTGCTCAATGTTTATCTGGCATTTCGTCGTCGCCCAGTTTCGGTATCCATGTTGGCCGAGAATGACAATTTAGAACGTTACCGTGCTCAACTCGAACCACTTCGCAAAGTTGCCTTTGCTGGAGTCGGCTTAGCCGTATTTTATTTTGCGGGCACCGCCGGAACTTCGCTATGGCGTAGTTGGTTGCTGTTCAAGAATTCAACTGAGTTCGGCGTTAAAGATGTGCAATTCAATTTAGATATTTCTTTCTTCGCTTTCCGCTTACCTTTCTGGCAATCACTAATCTCCTGGGGATTCTCAGCACTTATTTTGGCGATCTTGGCATCAGGTGCCGTGCACTATTTATACGGTGGGCTACGTCCACAAGTTCGTCAAGATCGCAGCACACCATTTGCACGCGCACAACTTTCAGTTTTACTAGGTCTAGTTGTACTTCTTAAGGGTGTTGCATATTGGTTTGATCGCTATGCACTCTCACTTAAAGAGAACAAACTAATTACCGGTTTAACTTATTCAGATGTAAATGCGTTGCTACCTGCCAAAGCAATATTGGCTGGAATTGCAGTTATCTGTTCGTTGCTATTTTTCGCCAATATCTTCCGTAAATCTTGGTTCTTGCCAGCATCTGGCACAGCACTGCTAGTGATTTCATCGGTATTGATCGCCGGCGTTTATCCAGCAGCAATTCAAACTTTCCAGGTAAAGCCATCTGAATCATCAAAGGAAGCGCCTTATATTCAGCGCAATATTGATGCCACCCGTGATGCTTATGATCTAAGTGGCGTTGAAATGAAGGATTACGCAGCAACCCTTAAAACTACTTCTGGTCAGCTCGCAAATGATGCAGCAACAATTGCAAACATTCGCTTGATGGATCCAAATGTAATTTCAGCGACCTTCCGCCAGTTACAGCAGATCAAGCCTTACTACGCTTTCCCAGATTCACTCGACGTCGATCGCTACACAATCAATGGCGTTCAGCGCGATACTGTGGTTGCAGTTCGTGAATTAAATATTGATGGCAATCCAAGTCGTAACTGGATTAACGATCACTTGGTTTACACCCACGGTTTCGGGTTTGTGGCAGCTTTTGGTAACACCGTTGATCTAGATGGAAAGCCAAACTTTGCAGTCGGCGATCTGCCACCAACAAAGGGCTTAGGCGAATTCCAACCTCGAGTTTATTTCGGTGAAAACGTTCCTGACTATTCAATTATTGGCGGCGTTAAAACTGATTCACCAGTTGAGTTCGATTTCCCAGATGAC